>NZ_JBEZJY010000021.1:0-179331 GCF_040651415.1 Streptomyces sp. NPDC048484 | reverse complement strand
GTCACGGATTCCCGGCCGAAGCCCGCGCCGCGTAGCGGCACAGCAACGGAACGGAAGGCCAGAATCCTCGTGCTTCAGCACGAGGTACAAGTCAACGACCGGGCCCGCCTGCCCGCGCGGCGGTGCCGTCACCGGCCTGGCGGGGCGGTCGGCCACGCGGGTCGTCCGGACTGCCGTGGTGACGAGGCCGTGCCGGGCCCGGGCCTCGACCGGCAACAGCGCGGACCGGTCGACGAGCAGCGAGCCGCCGGCACAGAGGTTGCCGACCTGTTCCGCTCCGCAAGGCGGGGGCGTCGCGCGGGTCCTCCTGGCATGCTGCCCCCCATGCCCTCACCGACAGGACCCCGTCCACCCCTGTCCCCGCCCCGGGCTCCGGGCCCCGGCTTGCGGATCCAGGCCCGCGGGCTCACACAGCAGGTGCGCGGGGCGGGGCGCGTACTGCACGACGTGTCGTTCGACGCCGCCCCCGGACGGATCGTCGTGATCGCGGGCAGCAGCGGGGCGGGCAAGACGGTGCTGCTGGAAACACTGGCGGGGCTGCGCGCGACCGGGGAAGGTGCGGTGACCCACGACGGGGGCCAACCGGGCCCGCCAGGACCTGAGTTCGGGTTCGTACCACAGGAGGACGTCCTCCACCGCGACCTCCCGCTGCACCGGACCCTGGTGTACGCGGCGGGCCTGCGCATGCCCCCGGGGACCTCCGCCGAGTCGGTCACCGCGGCCGTGGACCGGGTCCTGGTCCCCCTGGGACTGTCCCACCGGGCCGGCACGCCGGTGCGCGCGCTGAGCGGCGGGGAACGCAAACGGGCCGGTATCGCCGCCGAGTTGCTCACCGGGCCGAGGGCACTCTTCCTCGACGAGCCCACCTCCGGGCTCGACCCGGTCACCGGCGCCGCCCTGCTGCGGACCCTGCGTTCCCTCGCCGAGGGCGGCACCACCATCGTGCTGACCACCCATGTCCTCGCCGATCTGCTCCGCGGCGACCGTGTCGTGTTCCTCTCCCCCGGCGGTCAGGTCGTGTACAGCGGTGAACCGGGCGGCCTGTGCCGGGCGTTCGGGGTGGACACGGTCGAGGACGTGTACGACGCGGTGGCCGGCGGCGCGGTGGCCGGAGCGGGGTCCGACGGTACGGGACCCGACAGCGCGGCGGACGACAGCGCGAAGGCCGAGCCGGCGCCGGGCGAGCCGGTCGTCCGGCACACCGGTCCCGCTCAGCCACTCCCCCGGCCGCGTGTCGGCGCCGTACGGCAGTGGTCCCTGCTCACCCGGCGCGGTGCCGCCCTGCTGCTGCACAACCGGCTCTCGGTCGCCGTGCTGGCGGGCTCGCCCGTGGTGATCGTGGCGATGTTCGCGGTGCTGTTCCGCGCGGGGGCATTCGACCCGGCGGACCCGGATCCGGGTTCGACCGCGATGATCATGTTCTGGATCGCCTTCGGCGCCTTCTTCTTCGGGCTGACATACGGACTGCTGCAGATCTGCGCGGAACTGCCCGTGCTGCGCCGCGAATGGCTGGCGGGTCTGCGGATCGGCCCGTATGTCGCCTCGAAGCTGACGATCATGCTGCCGGTGCTCACGGCCGCGGACGCCCTGCTGCTCGCCGTACTGCGTGCCCTGGACCGGCTGCCCGCGGCGGGCTGGGACACGTATGTCTCCCTGTTCGTGTCGAGCGTGCTGGCCTCGGCGGCCGCGCTCGCGCTGGGGCTGCTCGCCTCGGCCGCGGTGAGCGATCCGGGTCAGGCGACGCTGATGCTGCCGCTGCTCTGCTTCCCCCAGGTGCTCTTCTCGGGGGCCTTCGTGCCGGTGCCCCGGATGACGGGGGCCGGGGAGACGATCAGCCGGGCGATGACGAACCGCTGGGCGTTCGAGGCCCTCGGCAGCGGCATCGGCCTCGACGCACTGTGGCGCGACGGGTCCTCCCGGCTCGGCCCGCCACTGCTCACGTCGTACGGCGACTCGTTCGCCGGCCCCGCGAGCGGAGACTGGCTGATCCTGGCGGGCTTCACCCTGGTGTTCCTCGCCCTGACATGGACGGTGCTGGTGCGCAAGTGCCGGGGCGGCGTGGTGCGCGGCCGGGCGGGACGGTGAGTCCCGTATCCGTCCGTCGGACGGCTGTCAGCAGCCCGCCCTCGCCTCCAGACCGGCCGCCTTCGGTACCCGGTCCCGGTAGGTCTCCCGTACGAACCTCAGAAACGTGTCGATGTCCCTGGGCTGTGACGACAGACCCAGCGAGACACGGACCGCGCCCGCCGAGGGCAGGTGCAACAGGTCCAAGTACTCCTCCAGGGACGTGAGCCGTCGGCGGGCGGCCGAGCGCAGCAGGCCCGGCGGCAGGGCGAAGGCCGCCTCGCCCGCGCCCGGATTGCAGAAGCAGCCCGTGCGCAGCGAGATGCCCCGCGAGGCGCTGTCACGGGTGACGATCCGTTCGTCGATGACACGGCCGTCGGCGCCCAGCAGGTTGAGCGCCACGGTCCCGCCGCGGGCCACCAGATCCCGCGGGCCGTACACCCTGGCCAGCGGGGAACCGTCACTGTGCCGCAACTCCTTTACTCCGGCCAGTAGTTGGGCTGTCAGTGCGGTCACATGGGCGTGCACCCGGTCCATGCCGATGCCGTCGATCCACTGCAGTCCGCCCGTCACGTCCGGTATGGAGAGGAAGTTGACCGTGCCGTCCTCGAAGGCCGCCTCGTCGTCCGCGAGGACGTGCCACTGTGCCTGCGCGCTGACCGCGTAGATCGTGCCGCCCGAGAACCAGGGCCGCCGCAGCCCGGCGAGCGCCTCCCGGCGGGCGACGAGGCTGCCGACACCGGTGGGGTGGCCGAAGACCTTGTACCAGCTGACCACCGTGAAGTCGGGGTGATACCGGCTCAGGTCGAGGGAGTTGGCGGGGACGAAGGCGGCGGCGTCGAGCAGGACATGGTAGCCGCGCGCCTGGGCCGCCGCGATCCACGCGAGGGGATGCTGCACACCGGTGAAGTTGCTCTGCGCCGGGTACGCGAGCAGCCCCGCTCTTCGCTCTCCGGGTCGCCGTGACCGTCGGCCGGCGCCACGTCCGCGCGCGAGCAGGGCGGCCCACAGCCGCTGTTCGTCCACACGGAGACCGGGCCCGCCCACGGGTACGTACGTGGTGGTCGCGCCGCCTGAACGCGCGTACTCCCGCAGGCCGTTGACCGAGTTGTGGTTGTCGAGCGGCATGACCAGCCTGCTGCGGCGGTTGAAGGGATACGCCTCACCGACCAGGCGCAGCGCACCCGTCGCGTTCGGGGTGAAGATCACGGCGTACTCGGCCGGGTCGGCGTTGAAGTGGCGGAGCACCGCCCGGCGTGCCTGTGCCAGCAGCAGTCCCGAGGCACGGGAGGCCGGGCTCTCGGAGTGCGGGTTCCCGAAGAGGCCGCCGGTGATCCGTGCGGCGCTCTCCCGGACGAGCGAGGCGGGGGCGAGGCCGGCTCCCGTGTGGTCGAGGTAGGTGTGCCCGCCGGCGTCGAGATAGCCGAACTCCCGGCTCCGTAGTTCCGCCGGATCCGCCGCGCCGGCGTCGTCCTCGGGTATGTGGCCGGTGGTCCCTGTCTCGTCCACGGATTCCCCCCCCATGAGGCCGGGCCCTCCCCGTGTGCCGGGTAGCGGCCGGTTTCCCCACATCATGCTGCGATTCACCCTGAGAGGAAGGGGGCTACGGGGCCCGCGCGGTCGCGGGGCCCCGGGCCTGCGGGACGATGCGTACGGCGGGGAGAGGAGCGGACGTGGATACGAGCGACCCGCTGCGGGCCCACCGCGGCAAGCGTGACGTCGACCGGCCGCGCCGGTGGACCGGGAAGGGCGGCCGGCGATGACCGATCTCCTGGGCTCCCTCCCAGAGGACCTCAGACGGCTGCTCCGTGACGCGGCCCCCGGCGTCGAACTGGCCTCCCGGCCGATGCTCGCCACCCTGAGCGACCGGCGCGACTGTCCCGGTGAGTGGCTCTTCGAGCGGAAACTCGACGGCATCCGCGTACTGGCGGTGCGCGAGGGCAATGGCGTCGTGCTACTCTCACGCACCGGCAACCGCCTCAACGCGACGTACCCGGAGATCGTGGACGCGCTCGCCGCCCAGTCGTGCACGGACTTCACCGTGGACGGGGAGATCGTCGCGTTCGCGGGCGGCGGCCGTACCGACTTCGGCCTCCTCCAGCAGCGTATGGGGCTCACCCGGCGCCGAGACGTCGAGGCCAGCAGGGTCGCCGTCACGTACTACCTCTTCGACCTGCTCAGGCTGGAGGGCGCGGACCCGGCGCGGCTGCCACTGCGTACCCGCAAGTCGCTGCTCCGTCGCGCCCTGACGTACCGGACGCCCCTGCGCCTGACGACGCACCGCAACGAGGGCGGCGCCGAACTGTTGGCCGACGCCTGTGCCCGGGGCTGGGAGGGGCTGATCGCGAAACGGGCCCAGAGCCCCTACCAGCCGCGCCGTTCGCCGGACTGGCTCAAGCTGAAATGCTCTCTGGAGCAGGAGTTCGTGATCGGCGGGTGCACCGAACCGGGCGGCACCCGTGCCGGGTTCGGCGCCCTGCTCCTCGGCCACTTCGAGGGCGACAGGCTGCGGTACGCGGGCAAGGTGGGTACGGGATTCGACCGCCGTACGCTGCTCGCGCTGCGCGGGGCCCTCGACGAACTTGGCACTCCCGCCTCGCCGTTCGCGGATCGGGTGCGCGAGGCGGGCGCCCGCTGGGCCGAGCCGGTGCTGGTCGCGCAGATCGCGTTCACCGAGTGGACGCGGGACGGCATGCTCCGCCATCCGCGGTTCCTCGGGGTGCGCCATGACAAGCAGGCGCACGACGTCGTCCGCGAGCGGCCGGTGTGAGGCGCGAGCCGCCGGTGTGAGGCGGGGGCCCCGCAGCCCGGCTCCTCACGCGCGGACGCGGATCGTCTTCAGCTCCGCGTCGCTCGCGTCCGGCAGGTTCATGCCGCCCCGCAGACCCGTCCGCAGGTAGCGCAGGACGGGCTCGGTGAGACGTTCTCCGGGCAGGACGGCCGGAATGCCCGGCGGATACGGCGTGATCATCTCGGCCGAGACGCGGCCGACCGCCCGGTCCAGGGGGACGGCCTCCGCGGAGCCGAAGTAGGCGTCACGGGGCCTGCAGGTCTGTTCCATCCGCAGGTCCCGCCCGCTGGGTACGTCGATCTCCGGCAGTCCGGCCGCGAGCTCCTCGGCGTGTTTCGCGAGGTCACGCAGCGCGTCGAGCAGCGGATCCGTGGTGGCGGTGGAGTCCGCGTGGGTGAGCTGGGCGCTGATGCGCCGGTGATCGGCCAGGTGCATGTCGATGTCGTGTTCGCCGCGCAGCCAGTCGGCCGCACGGTAGCCGCTCGTCCCGAGGCCGCTCACGTCGATGACCACGGGCAGCGGGTCGAAGTCGACGGACAGACCGGGTCCGACCAGGTCGTCGCGGCCGAGGACGCGCAGACCGGGAATCTCGTCGACGGCGGCACGCACCTGTGCGGCGAGGTTCAGCGCGCCGTCCAGCAGGGCCTCCCCGTGCAGGGCCATCTGGCGGCGCCAGGCGTCCATCCCCGCGTAGAGGAGGACCGACGGACTGGTGGTGCCGAACAGGTCCGCTCGTGACCGCAGGGTGTCGGCCGTGATCAGGGAACCCTGCAGATGGAAGACGGAGCCCTGTTCCAGTCCGCTGCCCATCTTGTGGATGCTGGTCACACAGACGTCGGCGCCGGCGTCCATCGCCCAGGACGGCAGGTCCGCGTGGAACGGCAGGTGGGCACCCCAGGCCTCGTCCACGACGAGGGGGATGCCCCGGGTGTGACAGAGCTCCGCGATGTCTTCGAGCGCGGCACAACTCCCGTACGGAGTGGGGCTGGTGACCATGGCTCCCCGGGCGTCGGGATGCCGTTCGAGCGCCTCTTCGAAGGCGGCAGGGCCCGGCGCGTGGGCGAAGCCCTGTGTCACGTCCCACTGCGGGTCGACCCAGACGGGCTCGATCCCGGCGAGGATCAGGCCGGAGATCACCGACTTGTGGGCGTCGCGCCCCACGACGAGCTTCTCGTTCGGACCCGCCACGGCGAGCATGGCCGCCTTGACGGACAGGGAGCTGCCGCAGGTGGTGAAGAACGTGTGCTCGGCGTGGACCACGTCCGCCATCAGCTTCTCGGCGCGCAGCAGCACGTTCCCGGTCGTACGGCGGTCGTCCAGGCCTCCGGACGCCAGCACGTCGCAGTGGAAGGCGGCGTCCCCGAGAATTCTGCGGGCCTCGGGGTCCGCGCCGCGGGCCTGCTTGTGCCCGGGCGGGGTGAAGGCCAGCTCGCCCTGCTCGTGGTACTGCCGCAGGGCGTCGAGTACGGGCGCTTCGGTGTGGTCCATACAGGGAGTTCTCCTTACGGTCGGTCCCGCTCGGCACGGTCGGTCCCGCTCGGCACGGTCAGCTCCGCTCGGCCCGGACGATCACCAGTTCCTCGTTCTCCTCGCGCGCCGCGACCTGCCCGGACTCCCTGAGCCACGGCAGACGGGAGCGCAGCACGGGCCCGAACGGGATGTACGCCCGGTCGCCGACCGTGGCTCTCAGCCCCGAGTCGGCCAGGCGTTCCAGGGTCTCTTCGGTACCGCTCAGTCCCGACTGGGCGACGAGCAGGACGCCGCCGGGCCGCAGGACACGGGGCGCCTCGCAACAGATGCGGTCCAGGACGGCACGCCCGTCGAGCCCGGCGTTCCAGGCCCGCTCGCGGCCGTGCCGGTTCGACCGTTCCGAGAGCGGCGTGGGGACGTACGGCGGATTGCTGATGATCAGGTCGAAGGAGCGGCCCCGGACCGGTTCGAGCAGGTCACCGCGGTGGACCGTGAGGCGCTGGCGGGCCCGCAGGGCGTTCAGCCGGGCGGTGAGCACGGCCCGCCAGGCGATGTCGACCGCCGTGACACAGGCGCCCTTCCGCGCCGCGCAGATCGCCAGGGTTCCGGTACCGGTCCCGAGGTCGAGGACGTCCATGCCGGGGGCCGGTCCCTCGCAGTACAGGGCGCGCGCCAGGAGGAAGGTGTCGGCCTGCGGCGCGTAGACACCCGGCAGTGCCACCAAGGTGCCAGGAGGGCGCGCCGGGTCGACGAGAAAAGCCATGGGGTGGTCCTCCGTCCGGGCGCTCCCCTCGGGAGCGGGAGGTGAGTGCACTCGGCCGCCAAACACCTGGTCGGCACGTCTTTCCAGCCATCGAGTGCCCTTGGATCACCCCTCCACACCTCGCCCGTCACGGGCGTCCCGCCCGCCCTCGAACGCGGAAACGCCCCCGGCGGTCGTGGGGCCCGGTGACCGTACAGGGGCGTACCGCGTGAGCGGGCCGCTGTGCTACTGGCCGGACTTCTTCATGCGCTCGGCGGCCTTGGCCTTGAGCTCCTCGGCCTTGCCCGTCATCTGCTCGCCCCTGCCCTCGCCGGCCATGGACGTGTCGTCCATGGCCCTGCCGGTGGTCTCCTTCATCTTGCCCTTCATCTGCTTGGCCTTGCCCTTCGCCTTGCTCATGATGTTCCGTCCTTCGAATGAGGGTTGGACTGGCGTCTCCACCCTGCGCCCGCCACCCCTCCTTCGCAATCCGTGACGGTTCATCACTCTGCGCAACAAGGAATCCGTGGGGGCGTACGTGCACTGGCACGCGTGCGGCGGAGTGGGGACGATGGATCGTGAACGTGGAGTCCATCGGGGGACGACGCCACGAACCATGCGCTGCGACCCCGGAGGGGACGAATGACGTCAGACGTCGGTTCGGGCACCACCGAGCCCGGCGGCGGCCCCCACGGCCACGCCCCGTCCGGGGAGGACGCACCCCGGATCGTCGAGCTGCAGGAGGAGATCGGCCAGCTCAAGGAGGCCGTGACCTCCCACGCGGTCGTGGACCAGGCGATCGGCATGATGGTGGCGCTCGGCCGGGTGACGCCGGATCAGGGATGGTCCGTACTGCGGGAGGTGTCCCAGCACACGAACATCAAACTGCGGAACATCGCGGAGCTGATCATCGTGTGGGGCCAGAACGGCGATCTGCCGCACGATGTCCTGGCCGCCCTGGAGGACGCGCTCGACCGATACGGGCCCACGTTCCGTCCGGAGTGCGGCCCACCGCCGTGACGAGGGTGTTTTGCCCAGGCGCCGCTGGTTACTTCGATGAGTGGCAGTTTGCTGGCAAACCGCTCCCGGGAGGGTTCGGCAGTGAGCTCGCCACACAGCCGCCCGGCCCGGGAGCGCCCGGGGACGGGCGGCTGGGTCTGTTCGACTCCGCGTTGAGGGACAGATCCGCGTTCAGGGACAGACGTGCCCAGGATCCGCGTCCGGACCGGGAGCGGCGACCTGACCGGGGTCACGGCCGGCACCGGGGCCATGGCGTGAACCGGGCCTGGGATCGGGATCGTGGTCGGCGAGCGCCTCGTCGCGCACCTTGGCGCAGCAGCCACTGAGCAGTCGCGAGACGTGCATCTGCGAGATGCCGAGGTGCTCCGCGATACGGCCCTGGGTCATACCCCTGAAGAAGCGCAGGTAGAGGATGATCCGCTCACGCTCGGGCAGTGCGGCGATGCAGGGCTTGACCGCCTCGCGGTCGACCACGAGATCGAAACCGGTGTCGGACTCGCCAAGGGCGTCACCGAGCGCGTAACCGTCGTCGCTGCCGGGCAGTTCCGCGTCGAGGGAGAGGGCGGTGAAGCTGTCGAGGGCCTCGAATCCGGCCCGGACGTCATCCTCGGTCATCCCCGCATGCGCGGCGATCTCGGCGGTGGTGGGCCGTCGGCCCTGGATGGTCTGCGACAGTTCCTTCGCGGCGGCGCGGACCTGGTTGCGCAGGTCCTGGACGCGTCGCGGCACATGGAGAACCCACATGTGGTCGCGGAAGTGACGCTTGATCTCGCCGGTGATGGTCGGGATGGCGTAGCTCTCGAAGGCGTTGCCACGCTCGGGGTCGTAGCGGTCGACCGCCTTGACGAGGCCGAGGGCCGCCACCTGCGCGAGGTCCTCGACCGACTCGCCCCGGCCCCGGTACCGCATGGCGATCCGGTTCGCCATGGGCAGCCAGTCCCGCACCAGGCTGTCGCGCAGGGCTTGACGCTCAGCCCCTTCTGGCAGGGTGGCGAGCCGCTCGAAGGCCGCCGCCGTGTCGGGGGCGTCGTCGTGGGGATGCTGCTTCGTCCTGACAGTGATCGGCATGGTGCGTCGCATCTCCCTCAGAGGTGGTCTCGGGACAGTCACCATGGGAGGGCGCACGAACGGCCCGGCCGGGACACAACCGAGGCAGGCCTGGCTCACCGGCTCCCACGGACGTGCCTCCAGTCCGAAGCACTATGCATAAATTCCCCCAAAAGAGACATTGCCAAACTATTCACTCCAAAACGCGACTTACCACAATCGGCCGATCCTGCAAGGTGACGGTGCGAGGGTGCGGGCCCGTCGCTCCGCGCAGGTGAGAGGCGTCCGCGAGCCGCCGCGCCGTTTCGGACGGTGACGCCGGGTACCCGGGGGCAATGGACTACAACGCGACACCACTGGCTGCCTCAGGTTCCGCAGTGGGCGGAATCGTGCCGTTCCTGATCGGCGTCATCATCGTCGGCGGCCTGATCTTCGCCGTCTGGTGGGGTCGCCGGCAGCGCTCCCAGCAGCCCCCGCCGCCCCGCCCCGAGGAACAGCCCCGTCTCCCCGAGTCGGGTCCCGTGCGCGAGGTGAGTGAACGGCGCGAGCCCAACGAGGTACCCAAGGGTGATCGGCTGCCCCCCCCACGACCTGGGGGACGGCTCGTCGCATCGCGCGACGGACCAGGATCCTCCGACCTGGGGCGAGAACAGCAGTGGCGGCTTCGGGAGCGGCGGCCCCGGGCGAGCCTGACCCGGCCCCCGACGGCAACCGCATCCGCGTCACCCGGCACCGGCACCGGGTGAAGCACGCCGGCTGTCCGGGTGAAGGGTTCTCGATCACGGGTACCCGGTGCGGATGGAACCTGTAGCCAAGCGCCCGGTCACGGAACCGGAACTCCCGCCGGGTCGCGGAGAGATCTCCACTGCGCTCATCGAGTACCTGCGCGGCACAGGACCGCTGCCCGACGAGGCCGTTCTCGCCGGCGCCGAGCCGCTCGGCGACGATCTCCAGCTCGCGCTCTACCTCTGTTACGAGCTGCACTACCGGGGCTTCGCGGGCGTCGACGGCGCCCGCGAGTGGGACCCGGAACTGCTACGGGTCCGCGCGGCACTGGAGAAGCCGTTCCTGGCGGCTCTGCGCGCCGGGGCGACCCGGCACGACCACGCGGACGACGCGCTGGACGAGTTGCTCGTGGAGCCCGTCGACGGCCAGGGCGTCTCCCATTTCCTGCAGGACAAGGGCGAGTTGTGGCAACTGCGCGAGTACGCCGCCCAGCGCTCGGTCTACCACCTCAAGGAGGCCGATCCGCACGCCTGGGTCCTGCCGCGACTGTGGGGGCGCGCCAAGGCCGGTATGGCGGCGGTGGAGTTCGACGAGTTCGGAGCTGGGCGCGCCGAACGCGTGCACGCCCAGCTGTTCGCCGACCTCATGACCGACCTCGATCTGGATCCGGCGTACGGGCGCTATCTCGACGCGAGTGGCGCCGAGGCGCTGGCCGTTGTCAATCTGATGTCCCTCTTCGGTCTGCACCGCGCGCTGCGCGGCGCGCTGGTGGGTCACTTCGCGGCGGTGGAGACCACCTCCTCCCCCGGCTCCAGGCGGCTCGCGAAGGCGATGCGGCGCAACGAGGCGGGTCCGGCGGCCGAGCACTTCTACGCCGAGCACGTCGAGGCCGACGCGGTGCACGAGCAGGTCGTACGCCGGGAGGTCGTCGCCGGCCTCCTGGAGGAGGAACCCCACCTCGACAGTGACATCGCGTTCGGCGTCGATGCCACCGGATGGCTGGAGGACCGCCTCGGGGACCGGTTGCTGGAGGCATGGCGGTCCGGCCGGTCGTCGTTGCGCACCGCCTCGGATCCTCGGAACACGTCGTCGTCGGGGGAAACAAGAGAAAGGTGGTGAACGGCCGTGCCGGACACCCCCGCCGCACAGCCGCGTCGGATCGTCGCCCGCCGTGAGGGACCCCTGCTCGTCGAAGGGCCGGTCGAAGTCGTACTGGAGGACGGCACGACCGTGTCCTCCGACCGCTTCTGCGTGGCTCTGTGCACATGCCGGCGCAGCCGCATCCATCCCTGGTGCGACACCAGCCACCGCCGGCACTCCTCCACCGCGCACCCCGGTACCGACCACTGAGACACGGCCGCCCCAGGAGACATCGACGCACCTGCGTACGGGCACCCGGGACGGATGGGCGCTCTTCTCGCACTGGCTTCGGCGGTCTGCTACGGCATCGTCGACTTCGCGGGCGGGCTGCTGTCCCGCCGGATGCACTTCACCGTCGTCACCTTCCTCGGTCAGGTCGGCGGGTTGCTGCTGGCGCTTCTCCTGGCGTCGGCCGTCCCCGCGGACGCGGTGCGCTCCACCGATGTGCTGTGGGGCGCACTGTCGGGGGTGGGCAGCGGCCTGGCCATGCACTTCCTCAACCGGGGTCTGAGCCGGGGGGCCATGAGCGTGGTGGTCCCGGTGAGTGCCGTCACCGGGGTGGCGCTGTCAGTGCTGTGCGGCGTCCTCTTCCTGGGCGACCGGCCCACCCTCCTGGCCTGGCTAGGAATCTGCGTCACGGTGCCCGCCCTGTGGTGCGTGTCCGGTGGGGGCGGCGCGCGCGGTACGGGCACGGCACGGGCCACCACGGACGGGCTGCTCGCCAGCCTCGGCGTGGCCGTCCAGTACATCGGCCTGGCCCAGGCCGATCCCGGGAGCGGGGTGTGGCCGGTGGCCGCGGGACGCGCCGCCGCCGTGGTCCTCCTGCTGCCCAGCGCCTGGCGGCATCTCCCCGAGTTCCGGCAGCCGCGACGCCGACTGGTCCAGGCGATGGCTATCGGGGCGGGCGCCGCCCTCGGCCTCGCGCTCTACCTGTGGGCGGCCCACCAGCAGATGCTCGCCCTCGCCGTCGTCCTCGCCTCGCTGTATCCGGCGATTCCGACCGTACTGGGACTCGCGCTGCTGCACGAGAGAGTGAGCCGACAGCAGGTGGCCGGGCTGCTGGCCGCCGGCGGCGCCGTGGTTCTTCTGACGCTGGGCTGACGACCTTGCCCGCCTGTGGGATGTAGTTGCCCCTCAAGAAGAACAGAGCGGCGAGCACGCGGGAAAGCGGGTGGTTCACAGCGACCGCCGCAGCCGGCGTCAGGCCTTCCCCAGGTAGAACGTACATTCGAATCTGCGGGTAGTCTGGACGTATGTCCACGCACTTCCAGGGTTCACTGTTCGACCAGAGCGACACCATCCGCCTCGGCCCGCTCACCGGGCCGCGCCGGACCGTGCTCGGCGACGGGGCGTGGATCGACCTGCTGCCCGGCTGGCTCCACGGGGCGGACGCGCTCTGCGCCCGGCTCGCCGACGAGGTCCCCTGGCGGGCCGAGCGACGCCAGATGTACGAACAGACGGTGGACGTCCCGCGACTGCTGGCGTTCTACGGCGCGGACGTCACGCTGCCGCATCCCGTCCTGGACGAGGCACGGGACGCGCTGTCCGAGCACTACGCGGACGAGCTGGGGGAACCGTTCACCACGGCCGGGCTCTGCTACTACCGGGACGGCCGGGACAGTGTGGCCTGGCACGGGGACCGGACCGGCCGCGGCGCACACCGGGACACGATGGTCGCGATCGTCTCCGTGGGAGCTCCGCGGGACCTGCTCCTGCGACCCCGGCGCGGCGGCGCCGCGATACGGCGCCCGCTGGGGCACGGCGACCTGATCGTGATGGGCGGCTCCTGCCAGCGCACCTGGGAGCACGCCATCCCCAAGAGCGCCCGGGCGGCGGGCCCCCGCGTCAGCATCCAGTTCCGGCCGCGGGGCGTGCGGTGACCGTGCGGGCATGGCGTGCGGTGACCGTGGGCGCGCCGCCCGGACGGCGCCCCCGACGCGTCACGGATGGCTGACCGGCTCCCGGTTGCGGCGCCGCCACGAACGGGCGGGGCGCGGCTCCTGGTCCGGCAGCCAGCCGAAGGTGAGGCAGCTGCCGACGACACCCAGGAGGAGGCCGATGAGGAATCCGCCCAGGTTCGAGGTGAGCCAGGTGCCCAGGGTGGCCAGGACGCCCAGGATCGAGTAGAAGAGGCGCTGCGCGGGATTGAAGAGGATCAGCAGTCCGCAGATCATCATCAGGCCCGGCAGGAGATAGCCGGCCAGGCCCTGCATGCCGATGTGCATGACGACCTTCAGCGACGCCTTCTCCGTGAGCAGGATCTCCGCCCCGCCCAGGACGAGCAGCAGCCCGCCCCAGAACGGACGGGCCGCGCGCCAGCGCCGGAAGGCGACCATCAGCAGCCCTGCTCGCTGAAGCTGAGCTTCAGACCGGGAAGCTTGAACACCGCTGCCGTGGTGGAGTAGTTGGTCTGCCGCAGGTTGGCGATCTTGACCGTGTCGGCCTGCTGACTGAAGACACCCTTGGGGCCCTGCACGCCGGCCTTGTCGAGAGTGCTGGCGTCGTTGCCGATCTCGATGTTGCCGAAGGCCGCGTCACCCGTGAGCTCGGATGAGTCGGTGGTGAGGTCGGTGGCGGTCACCTTCTTGGAGCCCTGGCCCGCCTTGATGAGCAGGTTCGTGCCGCCGAGGTCGACGCTCTGGCACAGCTTGGTGAGCGTCGCCTTCTTGATCGCGGAGACCACCACCAGGACCTGGCCGCCGGTGTCACCCTCGTTCGGGCTCCCCTCGGCCATGTGATCGAGGGCGCCGAACTGCTCGAAGCCCTTCCCGTTGAGCTCCGTCGCGGTGACCGTGAACGGCATGCCGGATATCGCGAACTGCACACCCAGGGCCCCCTGGGCGGTGAGGATCATGAGGCCGGCGGCGATCGCGGTAGCAGGAACCGCCATCACCGCGGCGCGGCGCAGACGGACCCGCCCCCGTCTCTCGGGGCCTTCCGTGATCTGCGACATGGAATCGCCTTCCGGCACTTCGGAAGGCTCGGGGGTGGAACCGGCGGACGGGTTGACGTCCGAGGACGAGGCCATTTTCTGCTCCCAGAGGCATGATCAACGCGAGGTAGGGCTTCAGGTGGCACGTTGTCCTGGCGCGGACAGCGAATGCGGCGCACCCTTCCTCACTCCTCCCGGCGGGTGCGAGGACTTTCTGGTTACGCAGCAGTAGCCGCGACGGAAGTTACCCGCGGTAAGTGGCGAGGGTCAAGCATCTTGTGCAAAAAGGGCGTTGGAGATGTGGCGAAGCCATGGAGGGCGCTTCCATGGCACCGGTGAAAACCCTTCCGCGCAGACCGGAGCCGGTGCGGCACGGAGCCACGGATCACCGCGAATAATCTCTGATCCAACGTCAACTTGCTTACTACACCTTGACGTTGAACAGCAGGCGGGTCTAGAACTCTCCCTGGTTACGCACGGATCCGTGGCGCCGGATCCGGTCGGCGACGCACGTCGATTCCCGGGTCCCGTCCCGTCACACGGTCCGCGGGCCCACCACACGGTCCTCGGGCCGGATCACCTGGCCGGCAGGCCTTGACGCGGTCGGACATGCCGCCCCTCGCAGACCGACCGCACGTGCGATCCGCATTCGCTCCTCCACGGCACCGGCACGGCCGCTTCCCGTTCTCCGGGACCGCGCCCGGTCGCCCTGTCCGCCGGTCCTGCGCCGGGGGCCGTCCTTCGACGCCTCCGGCCGACCATCCGGCAGCCACCACCGGCCCGTCGCGTACGGAGAAGGCGCGACGGGCCGGTGGCGGCCCCCCTCTCCCACCCGCACGCTCACCCCACTCTCAGAATGAGGCACCCGCATGCGCACTCGGACTTCCCTCGCCCTGGCCGCCGCCGTAACAGCCCTCGCCCTCTCGGCGGCAGGCCCCGCCTCGGCGGCCGACGGCTCGGTCCTGACCACCGGCGGCGCCGGCGGAACGGCGGCCGCCACCGGTGACGTCCTCAGCGCCTCCCTGGCCACCGGCACCAACGCCACGCTCTACTCCAGCAGCACCGGCACGAG
This sequence comes from Streptomyces sp. NPDC048484, assembly GCF_040651415.1. NCBI lineage: Bacteria > Bacillati > Actinomycetota > Actinomycetes > Kitasatosporales > Streptomycetaceae > Streptomyces > Streptomyces sp. NPDC048484. The sequence goes on along the minus strand of NZ_JBEZJY010000021.1, from coordinate 164,327 downwards.
CGGAATCTCCTGCTCGTCGTCGGCCTTCGTGGCCAAGGTCGTCGACAACCCCACCGCGCCCGGCACGGCCACCGAGTCGGTCACCAACCACACCTTCAACAGCGCCAGTTGCACCAGCAACGTGGTCGGCGTTCTCGGTGTCACCAGCATCAAGGTCGACAACCTGCCCTACACCACGGCCGTGACCTCCGGGGGCGCTCTCACCATCACTGCGGCCCCCGGATCGAACGTCCAGACAACGGTCGTACTGCGCACACTGCTCGGCAGCATCACGTGCGTCTACCGGACACCCAGCCTGTCCGGTACGTCGAACAACGCCGACAACAGCATCGCGTTCGTGAACCAGCAGTTCACGAAGTTCTCCGGCTCGTCGCTGTGCTTCGCCAACGGCTACTTCACCGCCAAGTACGCCCCGGTCACCGACACCACGCAGACCGGCAGCCCGGCGGTCTTCGTCAACTGACGCCGGCCGGCGGCCACCCACGCACAGGTACGGGTGCGGGGCGGGGAGAGAGATCTCCCCGCCCCGCACCCGTACGTGGCTCAGCTCAGGTCACTCTCCTTGAGGTAACCCGAGTCCACAAGCACCTGCTTGTAGTTGGCCTTGTCGACGCTCACCGGCTCCAGAAGGTACGAGGGAACGACCTTCTTCCCGTTGTTGTACGTCCTGGTGTCGTTGAGGGCCGGCTTCTTGTTGTGGACCATGGAATTGACCATGTACGCGGTGACCAGCGCCAGCTCGCGGGTGTCCTTGTAGATGGTCTGCGACTGCTCCTTGTCCAGGATCGACTTGATCGAGGGCACCTCGGCGTCCTGACCCGTGACGATCGGCAGCGGCTTCGCCCCGGTGCCGTAACCGTGCTCCTTGAGCGCCTTGATGATCCCGAGCGACATACCGTCGTACGGGGAGAGGACCGCGTCGATGTCCTGGTCGGTGTACTCCTCGTCGAGAAGCTTGTTCATGCGCTTCTCCGCCGTGGGACCGTCCCAGCGCGGGGTGAGCATCTCACCCATCTCGGTCTCCCCCGATCTGACGATCAGTTCGCCGTTCTGGATGTACGGCTCCAGGACCTCCATGGCGGCCTCGTAGAAGTAGCGCGTGTTGTTGTCGTCGGGGGAACCCGCGAAGAGCTCGATGGTGAAGGGGCCCTTGCCGCTCCCGTTGACGAGTCCGAGGCTCTCCGCGATGAAGTCGGCCTGCAGCGTGCCGACCTTCACGTTGTCGAAGCTCGCGTAGTAGTCGACGTTGGGGGTGCCGAGGATCAGCCGGTCGTAGGAGACCACCGGTATGTTGGCGGATTCCGCCTTCTCCAGGACGTCGGTGAACACCTTCCCGTCGACCGAGGCGATGACCAGTGCGTCGACACCGCTCTCGATCATGGCCGCCACCTGTGCGACCTGGTTCTTCGGGTCGTTGTCGGCGTACTTGAGGGTGGTGGTGTAGCCGAACCCCTTGAGCTCGTCGACCATGTTCTGGCCGTCGTTGAGCCACCGCTGTGACGTTTTGGTGGGCATGGCGATACCCACGGACGCGGCCTTTCCTTCGCCGCCTGTCTCGGAGTCCCCACCGCACGCGGTGAGGGATATGGACAGGACCGTCGAAATGGCCGCGGCTACGGTGGTGCGGGCGCGCATGCTCATGGTTCCTCACTGGATGAAAGGCAGTCGGCGGAACTCGGCGGCCGGCTGTGCACCAGGGAGGGCGTCCGATCCCGGCCGGGCCGGCAGGTCGTGCTGGAGCCGTCCGCGGCGCACGGTTCCTGGCGGAGTCCGTGGTGCGTTCTGTTCGGTGCCGAGTTCAAGCCGAGGCTGCCCTGACGGGGGTTCGGGGCGACTTGCCCGAGGACCGCACTGCGCGTACGGACCAGGGGCGGACGCCAGGCTGATCGGTGCCCGGCTGCGTGGAGCCTTCCGGGGCGGGCTGGGTTCACCGGGTCTCGGTGAGGGGTGGAGCGTCAGACCGGACGGTATGTCTCTCGCGTTGGGACATTGCTGAACCCGCACACGAGCAGGCCGGGATGACCGGCCCCCCACGTGCGGGACCTCGAACGTGGGGTGCGCGGGGCAGCCTATCCGGACGCAGGGCCACCGTGGCCCCCTTTCGTCACATTAGTTGCGACGGCGCACGATCGGCCTTGTCGAGTCGGGCGGCACAAATGGCGTTTTGTGGATGATCCGGTTCCAACTGCTGTCCTTCAGCAACCGGTTGCTTGATCGCACTGGTCGCGGCCGGGCGCCGCCCTGAGGTCGAGCCTGGACACGGAACATGGACAGGGCCTGAAAGGCCGGAGAGGCGCGCCTCAGAGAAGCGTGCCGCAGCACCCCTCCCGCCGCATCAGCCGCCCCACCTGAAGCCAGTCGTCCTCGCCGGCCGCCCGTCGGGAGGCGGGCGAGGGCAGGGGCTCGTACGCGGCCACGAGGTCGTCGGTCGTGTACGGGACCCCGCCTCGGAGCACGCCGACCGTACGGACGAGCGTGTCGAAGTCGGTGAAGGGATCGCCGTCCACCACCGTCAGGTCGGCGAGCCTGCCCGGCAGGACCGTGCCGAGGTCGTCGTCGAGGCCGAAGAGCCGGGCGGGCAGCACGGTCACCGTACGCAGGGCCTCGGCCGGGGACAGGCCGCCCCGGTGCAGTGCGCGCAGACCGAGGTGGAGGGAGAGGCCGACGGGCACGAGCGGCTGGTCGGTACCGAGGGCGACGAGGCCGCCGGCGGCCAGGATCCGCCGGTAGATGTCGGTCTCCGCGCGCAGGGTGGCGAGCTGGGCCGGGGTCGGCGGTACGCCCGCCCCCTGCTGGACGAGCGCGGTGTCCCAGGGCGGCATCACGGCGGTGACCCGGGGATCGTCGGCGAGCCCGGGATCCGCGCCCAGCAGGGGCGCGGCGGTGAACGGGGTGGCGATGAGACCGAAGTCGACGCCCCGCGCGGTGTAGATCTCCAGCAGATCCTGGTGGGCACGCCCCGACGCGGTGATCGCGTGCCCGAACTCGACGCGCTGAGTGGCCTGCAGATGAGTCGTCAGGTCCTGTCCCAGCTGTACGCCGGGCGAGAGCAGATGACTGCCCGAGCGCACCCCGAGCCGCTCGTGTCCGAAGCGCGCGGCCTCCTCCATAACCCAACCCGGCGCCCGTACATACGTCTTGACGAAGTCCCAGTCCAGCGCCGCGCCCCGCTCCAGCGTGCGCCGCAGCCCGTCCCTCGTACGGTGGGCGCGCCCCATGCTGTACGCGACCCGGGAGCCGTCGAGGAGTTCACCGGTGGTCAGCAGCCGGGGCCCGGCGAGCTGTCCGGCGGTCACCGCCTCGCGGATACGGGCCTGTTCGTAGGCGAATCCGCCGAGGGACACGGCGGTGGTGATGCCGTAGGTGAGCTGGCCGGCCGTCTGACGGCCGCCGTAGGTGACCTGCCACGGATGGGTGTGCGTGTCCCACAGGCCGGGCACGACGGTCCGCTCGGAGGCGTCGATCCGGGTCAGCGCCCCGCGTCGCCGGTGCGGTTCGACGGCGGCGACGCGTCCGCCGCGTACGACGATGTCGACGTCCTCGCGTACGGAGTCGCCCGTGCCGTCCCAGAGCCGGCCGGCGTGCACCACGGTGTCGGCGGGCACGGGTCTGCGCTGGTCCAGTGGCACCCTGACGGTACGGGCCGGGCCGCCGCCGACTCCGATCAGCCGCAGGCGGGCTCCGGAGAGGTACAGCAGGGTCCCCGAGTCACCGGACCAGGAGGGGTGGTCGGCCGGTTCGGTGGTGAGGGTGCGCAGGGCGCCGCGCGGGGTGCCGTCCGGCGTGACGGGCAGCAGGCAGAGCGCGGATTCGACGATCACCGCCATCCAGCGGCCGTCGGGCGACCAGACGGGCCCCGAGTCGTACCGGTCGGCGAGCGAGACGTGCGGCGCCACCGCGTGCAGCCGGTCCTTCCCGGTCGTGGTGTCGACGACCCGGACGAGGTTGTAGCCCTCCCGGAAACGGAGGTTGAGGCGGTTGCGGTCGCAGAACGCGAGATACCGGCCGTCGGGCGACCAGCTGGGCCGCCCTGGCAGCCCTCCCCCGCCCAGCGGGGTGACGAGCACCCGCTCCGCGCCGCTCGCGAGGTCGCGGACGACGAGCCGCCCGGTCAGGTCCAGGCAGGCGAGTTGAGTCCCGTCGGGTGAGAGCGCGGGATGGACCCGCCCGCCGGTCGCGAGCGCGGTCTCCTCGCCGGTGGCCAGATCCCGCCGGTACACGCCGAGCAGGCCGTCACGGTCGTCCGCGTACAGCAGTGCGCGTCCGTCGCGCGACCACGAGGGCCCGAGCAGGTACTGCGTGGCCGCCGCGCGGCGCAGTCGCTTCGGCGCTCCGCCGCCCGAACTGTCCGCCAGCCAGAGGGAGTTGAGTGCGGCGAAGGCGATGCGCCGTCCGTCGGGCGACAGCGCGGGCAGATGAACACCCCGTACCTGGCGGGCTCGCCCCTCCCCCAGGTCGTACTCCTTGACCTCGTAGCGCGGCCGGTCCACGGGCAGCACACCTTCGAAGGGGATCGTGTCCGTCTCGGCCGGCTTCTCAGGTCGTACGAGGGTGAAGTCGCCGTCCACGGCCAGCAGCAGCTCACCTTCCGCCGTCCAGCGGGGCGGCACCGGCGCGATGTCCCCGGCCACCGCGACGGGCTCACCGTCGACGACGAGCACACAGGAGCCATGGGGTGCCGCGGTGATCCGCAGATACGCCAGACGGGCGCCGTCCGGCGCGAGGGCGGGAGTCATGATCTGCGCGGTCGTGCTGTCGGTGTGCTCCACGACGACCGGTCCTGCGCCCTCGGCGGGGACGGCGGCGACGGTGCGGGCATCGAGTCCGGCACCGTTGGCGGTGGTGACGCCCTTCGCGCGTACGAACAGGATCCGCTTCCCGTCGGGCGACCAGGTGGGGTCGAAGTCCTCCCAGGCCCCGTCCTGCAGCGGGCCCGCCTGACCGGCCAGACCGGTCAGGCGGCGGACGTCGCCGGTGCGCAGGTCCAGCACGTGGACGCGGTACGGGCTGCCGGTCACCGGGTCGCCGCCGCGCTCGGAGGCGAAGGCGATGCGGGTGCCGTCGGGTGACCAGGCCGGGCCCCGGTCGTCGAAGGGGCCGTCGGTGCGGCGGCGTACGTCCGAGCCGTCGGGCCGCATCGTCCAGAGGTGGAAGCCGCCGCCCCGGTAGGCGCAGAAGGCGATGAGCTTGCCGTCCGGCGCGTACACGGGCCGGTTCGGTTCGAGACCCGCCGGCGTGAGGGGGACGGCCCTGCCCCCGGTGCGCGGAACCGACCACAGCACGTTCTGGATCTCGGCGATCAGCCGGTCCCCGCCGGGCGCGAGGGTCGGCGCACCGTTGGTGGCCGCGATGAAGGACAGGGTGAGTCCGGTACGCGGCAACGCGGCGGCGGGTGCGACGCCCACGGCGGTGACAGCACCGGCGGCGCCCGCGACCGCGAGGAGCTGACGGCGGGAGAGGGCGAGGGCGGCGTCGCTCCGGTCTTGGTCCATGACTCAGCACGCTCGCGCATCACCCGGCCCGTGGGCAACAGGGCCATTCCCGCCAAAAGGACACCTTGTTGACGTGGCGTCAGCTTTTCATGCCGTGCTTCGTGCCCTGCTTCGCTCCGTGCAGGGTCCGTGCCACCTTCGGGCCCAGCCAGCGCTTGAGCCTGCGCAGGGACTCGACCCGCCCGGCCGCCCGGTCGATCCGGTAGTAGAGCTGCGGCGGCACGTACGGCAGCAGCGGAGAGTGCCGCTGGCCGAGGAGCGCGAACATCTGCGCGGGAGGCAGCGCGATGTAGCGCGGCAGGTTCTCGTACCACTGGGCGCTGTGGCGGGCCGCGCTCTGCACTGCCAGCAGCGCTGCCTTGCGTTCCTTCTCGTACGCGTCGAGGGCCGGGGCGAGTTCGGCCTGCCCGTCCCCGGATCGCGTGCTCAGGGCCCCGGCGAGGGCGATGGCGTCCTCCAGGGCGAGGGTGGTGCCCGCCCCGATGGAGTAGTGCGTGGTGTGGGCGGCGTCGCCGAGCAGGACGACGTTGCCGTGGGACCAGACGCGGTTGGTGAGGGTGCGGAAGTTGAGCCACTGCGCGCTGCCGCCGGCACTCGCCCGGCCGATCAGCCGATGGCCGTCCAACAGCTTGACGAAGAGCTGCTCGAGGAGCGCGAGTCCCCCCGCCTCGTCGGCCCGGTCGAGGCCGAGGCCCGTCCACGTCTTTGGCGAGCACTCGACGACACAGGTGCTGCGGCCCTCGCCGTACCCGTAGGCGTAGCACCAGATCCAGCCGTGCGGTGTCTCCACGAAGGCGAAGGTGAACGCCTCGAAGACCTTCGTGGTGCCCAGCCAGATGTAGATGTTCCGGCCGAGCGCGACGTCCGTGCCGAAGCGGGCGGCGTGGCGCTCGCGCACCCCGCTGCGGACACCGTCGCAGGCGACGACCAGGTCGGCGTCCGGGAGTGCGGCCCCGTCGGCGATCTCGTCCTCGAACTCGACCCGTACCCCCAGGGACCGGGCCCGCTCGGCGAGGATGTCCAGCAGCCGGCCGCGGCCGATACCGAAGCCCTCGTCGCCGTGGTGTGTGGTGCTGCGGTCGCCGATGTGCGCGACACCGTCACTCCAGCGGACCGAGCTCTCCTTGACGGCGCGCGCCGACTCGGGGTCGCCCGCCTCCAGTTTGTCGAGCAGACTCCCCCAGTACGTCACCCCCCATCCGTACGTCGAACCGGCCGGGTTCCGTTCGTGGACGGTGATCTCGTGGTCCGGGTCCTGACGTTTCATCAGGATCGAGAAGTACAAGCCGGCGGGTCCGCCGCCGACACAGGCGATCTTCAACGCACACATCCCACTGTTCACTCAAGGTGGTCGACCGACAGCACGGAGCGACAACACAGAATAGGTGTGCGGCGAGCGGCGCTTCGACGCACCGCGCCGCGTGTCGGGCCGCGCCGCGTGTCGGACCGGCTCAACTGTGATGACGGGGCGAACCTGGGCATCTGTACTGCAGCACTGGTCGAGCCAGGGAAGGACTCATGGACACCAACACGTGGATTCTCGTCCTCGTCGTCGCGGCCGTACTGGCGGCGGCACTCGCGGCGGCGATCGTCCTCACCGTCCGGCTGGTCCGCACCCGGCGGAACCTGCGCCGCGCCGGATTGCCGACCGGGCCCCGCTGGATCTTCTGGGGTGCGATCGCCTACGTCGTGCTTCCGACCGATCTGATACCCGACCCGGCCTATTTCGACGACATCGCCGTACTGCTCCTGGCGTTGAGGTCGATGCGCGCTTCGTCCGACCCGCTGCGCCGCGGCACTCGCGGTTCCGCTTGGCTGGGTCCGCCGGACAAGGACCGCTGAAGGACCTGTGGCTGGTCGCGCGGTTCCCCGGGCCCCTCATGGGGGTCGCCCCACGGAGGCGCGGGGAACCGCGCGCTCAGCTCATGACCACTGCCCTCGGGCAGCTGTCACCAGCGGGCTTCCACCTGCTCCTTGATGCGGCGCTCGTACAGGTCCGAGATCGCCGTCAGGGTCTCGGTGGACAGCGGCGGGAGCTTGCCGGCCGCCGCGTTGGCGCGGGCCTGCTCGGGTGAGCGGGCGCCGGGGATCACCGTGGTCACGCCCGGCTGCCGGCCGATCCAGGCCAGCGCCAGCTGCGCCGGGGTGACACCCTCCGGGGCGAGCGCGGAGAACTCGGCCGCCGCCTCGACACCGGTGGCGTAGTCGACGCCGGAGAACGTCTCGCCCTGGTCGAAGGCCTCGCCGTGACGGTTGAACGTGCGGTGGTCGTTCTCCGCGAAGACCGTGTCCTTCGTGTACTTGCCGGAGAGCAGGCCGGAGGCGAGCGGAACACGGGCGATGATGCCGACACCGGCTTCCCGCGCCGCGGGCAGGACACGTTGGAGGGGCTTCATACGGAACGGGTTGAGGATGATCTGCACACTGGCCACGCCCGGACGGGCGATCGCGGTCAGCGCCTCGTCACAGGTCTCGACGCTCACGCCGTACGCCGCGATGCGCTCCTCCTCGACAAGGGTGTCGAGGGCGTCGAACACCTCGTCCGACGAATACACCGGGGTCGGCGGGCAGTGCAGCTGCACCAGGTCGATGCGGTCGACGCCGAGGTTGCGGCGCGAACGGTCGTTCCAGGCACGGAAGTTGTCCAGAACGTAGTTCTCGGGGACCTGGTCGACCCGACGGCCCATCTTCGTGGCGACCAGCACATGCAGGTCGGGCCGGCTGCTCAGGAAGGTGGCGATGGTCTCCTCACTGCGCCCGTCGCCGTACACGTCGGCCGTGTCGAAGAACGTCACCCCCGACTCGGCGGCGGCCTCCAGGACCGCCAGGGCGTCCTTTTCGTCCACATCACCCCAGTCGGCACCGAGTTGCCAGGTGCCGAGTCCGACGACCGATGCGTGCTGTCCCGACCTGCTGAATTCGCGCTCGTCCATGAGGGCAGTCTGGCACCTGGTCCGTGCCCCGCAGGACGCCGCCCCCGGCCGCGGGTCCGTTCAGGCGACGGCGGTGCGCAGAGCCGCCCCGGTGGGTGACAGGTCGGCACCGCACCACGCCCGATCGCCAAAGACTCACACGCCGACCACCGGAGATTCACCCGCGCCGATGCAACCCGTCGGCGCGTCCGGCGCGTAGGTATGGTGCTGACGCCGCGCACCGCGGCGCGGCTCGCACCTGAATCCGCTCGGCGGACGACGACGGGGAGAACGACACAGATGGTCTCAGGAATGACGGTCAAGGGTACGGCGGCGCTGGGGGCGGTCCTGCTGTCCGTCCTGGCTGTTCCCGCACACGACGCCGCGGCGGCTGCCGACGTCGACAACGGTCCCGTACAGGGCAGTTCCGTGCAGAGCAGCAGCGTACGGGGCAGTTCCGCGGCCAAGGCCGAGGACCTCGCGGAGCCCGACGTCGCGGGGCTGCGTGAGGTGCTGCGAACGGCCCTGACGCAGGGAGCGCCCGGTGCCATCGCGCGTATCGACGACCACGGCACGGTCCAGAACGTGGCCGAGGGCATCGCGGACAAGGCCACCGGACGGGCCATCGACAACGCCGACCGCTTCCGCATCGGCAGCGTCACCAAGACCTTCTCCGCCGTGGTCCTGCTGCAGCTGGTCGACGAGGGCGCGCTCGGCCTGGACACCTCCGTCAACACCTATCTCCCGGGGCTGCTCCCCGACGACCGGATCACGGTGCGCCATGTGCTGAGCCACCGCAGCGGCCTGTACGACTACACCAACACCATGTTCGCCCGTACGGTCCCGGGCTTCGAGGCGGTACGCGACAAGGTCTTCAGCTATCAGGAACTGGTGGACCTGTCCCTGAAGCAGCCCCTCGGCAACGCGCCGGGCGCCGCCTACGCGTACTCCAACACCAACTTCGTCGTCGCGGGCATGCTCATCGAGAAGCTCACCGGGAAGTCCGTGCGGTCCGCGTACCAGACCCGCATCATCGAACCGCTCGGCCTCAATGACACCTCCTACGTGCACCCGGAGACGGCGATCGCCGGCCGGCACGCCAACGGCTATCTCACGCCCGACGAGGCCGGTGCGGCGCTCGTGGACTCGACCGAGCAGACCGTCTCGTGGGCACAGAGCGCGGGCGCGGTCATCTCCAGCACCCGGGACCTGGACACCTTCTTGTCCGCACTGCTGCGCGGCGAGCTGACGTCGGCCGCGCAGCTCGCGCAGATGCAGAAGTGGGTGACCGTCAACAGCACCCAAGGGTACGGGCTCGGTCTGCGCCGGCGTGATCTGTCGTGCGGCGTCTCGGTGTACGGCCACACGGGCACCGTGCAGGGCTACTACACATACGCGTTCACGTCGAAGGACGGCGCGCGCAGTGTCACGGCGCTCGCCAACACGTCCAACAACGCGACCGTCCTCAACACCATGGCCCGCACGCTGGAGTCGACGTTCTGCGGCAAGCCGGCGACGGCCTCGACAGCCCCGTCAGCCACAGCAGCCGCGACAGCGGTCGCCCGCGGCTGACCGGCATCCGGGTACCAGGAACCCACGCACACCCGTGGGGCGTTGTCCGAATCGACGCCCCACGGGGCGCGCACAGTGATCCGGCACCCCGACAGGCGGCGCGATGAGCGAGTTGGTCCCTGGTGGAAACCTGCCCCTGCCCGGCGGCGTCCTGACCCTCCGGGTGCCCGGCCCGTTCGACATGTCGGCGCTCGTCACGGACGACAGCGGCACGGTGCGGGATGACGGCGACTTCGTGTTCTACAACCAGCCGGCCGCTCCGGGCGCGCGCCTGAGCGGGGAGACCCTCACGGTCGATCCGACCGCGCTGCGGGCGGGGTCGAGCCGCGTCACCGTCGTCGTCAGCCCCGCCGAGCCCGGCACCGCGCTGGGACGGCTGCCCGCGCCGGCCCTGCTGGTCACCGGCCCGGGTGGCCGTGTGCTCGCCCGGTTCACCCCGCCGCGCCCGCGACAGGAGACCGTGCTGCTCCTGGCGGAGATCTACCGCCGCGGGACCGCCTGGAAGCTGCGCGCACTGGGCCAGGGGTACGCCGACGGGCTGGCGGGGATCGCGCGTGACTTCGGCGTCGAGGTGAGCGAGGACGCCGACGCGGGGGCCGGCTCGGACACCGCCGCCGCAAGCGCCGGCCCCGGGGGCGCCGCGCGTGTCGCACTCGGGCGGCTCCGGGACGCCGGAGGTACCCGTGGCGCACCCGCCGGCCCCGGAGCCGCTGGTTCCGGAACCGGGTCCGGGCCCGGCGGTCCCGTTGCCGACGGCTTTCTGGGCCTCGTGAACTCCGCCCGCGCCGCCGCCGGCTCCCCGCCCGTGGCACTCGACGCCCGGCTGACCGCCGCCGCGCGGGCGCACGCCGCGGGGATGGCGGCGCGAGGCCGCCTGGGCTCCGAGGGTGCCGACGGACTCTCCGTCCACCAGCGCGTCACCGCCGGGGGCTACGCGTATCTCACCATCGGCGAGCATCTCGTCTCCGGTCCGCGCGATCCGGCGGAGTTCGTGGAGTACTGCCTCTCGGGCGAGCAGTCCCGCCGAACGGTCCAGGACTCCGCGTTCACCGAGGCCGGCGTGGCCTGCGTGCCCGACAGCCGGTCCGGGACGCTCTACTGGACCGCACTGTGGGCCAGGCCCCTGACCCCCGCCGGGCTGGCGCGGACCACCGCCGAGGTCGTCGCGCTCACCAACGCCGAGCGGGCCGCGGCAGGTCTGCCGCCGCTGGCCGAGGACGCTCCGCTCACCAGGGCGGCGCAGGCCCACAGCGCGGACATGGTGGCCCGGGCCTTCTACTCCCACACCTCACCCGACGGCAGCGAGCCCTGGCACCGGGCCGCCGCCGCGGGCAGCACCCGCCGCACCATCGGCGAGAACATCGCCTGCGGCCAGCGCTCCCCCGCCGAAGTCGTACGGGGCTGGATGGACAGCCCGGGCCATCGCGCCAACATCCTCAAGCCCGCGTTCACGCACATAGGCGTCGGCTTCGCCGGCGGCGGCTCGGCGGGCACGTACTGGACACAGCTCTTCGGCGCCTGACCCCAGCCCCGTCGGCCCCACCGGAGCTCCTCCCCGCAGACCGTCGAGCAGCCCGCCGCGCAGACCCCGAGCAGACCATCGCCGCAGGTCAGAGGCCTGTTAACGGTGATGACAACGGTCACCGATGCAGCCTTTGCCGATCTCCGCCAAGTGCGCTTCACTGCGGGGGTCGGACACCGGATCGAGGGGGACGCTCATGACCAGCGCGCACCAGGGCCACGAGAACGGGGCGGGCGGGCACGCGGGGCACTCGCACGGTGTCACCGCGGACGCGGACCGCCGCTGGCTCGCGATCGCTCTGACACTGATCGCCTCGTTCATGGCGGTCGAGGTGGTGATCGGCGTCGTCGCCCAGTCGCTCGCCCTGATCTCCGACGCCGCGCACATGCTCACCGACGCCGTGTCCATCGTGCTGGCGCTCATCGCGATGCGGCTGGCCGAGCGGCCGGCCCGCGGCGGCTTCACCTACGGCCTGAAGCGGGCCGAGATCCTCTCCGCCCAGGCGAACGGACTGACGCTGCTGCTGCTCGGCGCCTGGCTGGCGTACGAGGCGGTGCGGCGGCTGGTCGATCCGCCCGCGGTGGAGGGCGGGCTGATGTTCTACACCGCCCTGGCGGGAATCGTGGTGAACGTGGCGGCAGCCTGGTGCATCTCGAAGGCCAACCGCACCTCGCTCAACGTCGAGGGTGCCTACCAGCACATCCTCAACGACCTGTTCGCGTTCATCGGCACCGCCGTCGCCGGTCTCGTGGTGCTGCTGACCGGGTTCGCTCGGGCCGACGCCATCGCCACGCTGGTCGTGGTGGCCCTCATGTTCAAGGCCGGCTACGGGCTCGTACGGGAGTCGGGGCGGATCTTCCTGGAGGCGGCGCCCGCGCATCTGGACCCGGACGTCATCGGGGACCGGCTGGCCGCGCACTCCTCGGTCTCCGAAGTGCACGACCTCCACGTGTGGACCATCACGTCGGGGCAGCCGGCGCTGTCCGCGCACGTCCTGGTCGAACCCGTCGCGGACTGCCACACGGTGCGCCGGGACCTGGAGAAGATCCTGCAGTGCGACTACGAGATCAGCCACGCCACCCTGCAGGTCGACCACGCCCCCGCGGACGTTCTGGATGTCCGCACCGGCCGCTCCGTCGATGACACGCACTGCGAGGTCGCGCACGGACCCGTGCACCGGGACGAGCCGCACCTGCACTGAACGCCACGGCCGGGACCGGTGATTCGCCGAGGGCGGAACGCGGTGGCCTCCCTGAACCGGGCCTCACTTCTTAAGGTGGGGAGGTGAGCAGCCACGCGTCGAACCGAGCCCGCGTCATTCCCCTGCGCCCCGTTCCGGCCGAGCCGGTCGCGCCTGCGAGAACGGCAAAACCCACGGACCCCACAGAACCCGCGGAACGTGCACCCAGGGAGCCCTTGTGGCGGGACGCCGTGGGTGACGTCCTGCGGCGGGAGCGGCTCGCGCAGGAGCGGACGCTCAAGGAGGTCGCCGAGACGGCCCGTATCTCGATGCCGTACCTCTCCGAGCTGGAGCGCGGCCGCAAGGAGGCCTCGTCCGAGGTTCTCGCGGCCGCCGCGCACGCGCTCGGGCTCGGCCTCGCCGATCTGCTGGCCCTGACACACCGCCACCTCGTGCGGCAGGCCCAGCCCCGGTCTCTCAGGTCCCGCACCGCGCCGCGCCGCACGGAGTCGCGCTCCCGGTCCGGCGACATCCGTCTCGCCGCCTGACGCGAACTCCTCAGGCGGCGAACGCCAGTCGCCGGCTGAGCACCTCGTCGGCGAGCCCGTACGCCACCGCCTCCCGCGCGGTGAAGACCTTGTCGCGGTCCATGTCGGCGCGCAGGGTCTCGACGGAGTGGTGGGTGTGCAGGGACAGGACCTCCTCGACCTGGGAGCGGATCCGGATCATCTCCTTGGCCTGGAGGCCCAGGTCGGAGACGGTGCCCCGCGCACCACCGCTCGCGGGCTGGCCGAGCAGCACCCGCGCGTGTTCCAGGATGAAACGCCGGCCGGGGTCTCCCCCTGCCAGGAGCACCGCCGCGGTCGAGGCGGCCTGTCCGACGCAGAACGTCGAGATGGGCGCGCTGACGAAGCTCATCGTGTCGTAGATGGCCATGAGCGAGGTGAACGAGCCGCCGGGTGAGTTGAGGTAGATCGCGATCTCCCGCTCGGGGCCCGACGACTCCAGGTGGAGCAGTTGCGCGATGACGACGTTGGCCACGCCGTCGTCGATCTCGGTGCCCAGGAAGATGATCCGCTCGGAGAGCAGCTTGCTGTAGATGTCGTACGCGCGCTCGCCCTGCGGGGTGCGTTCGACGACGCTGGGGATCGTGTACTGGCTCATGTCAGAGTCCCATCCGTCGCTTCGAGGAGGCCGGGCGGATGTCGTCGAGGGATTCGACGACCCGGTCGACCATGCCGTACTCCCTGGCCTGTTCGGCCGTGAACCAGCGGTCGCGGTCGCCGTCGCGGGAGATCGTCTCCTCGCTCTGGCCGGTGTGTTCGGCGGTGATGCGCTCGATGGTCTCCTTGGTGAACTGGAGGTTCTCGGCCTGGATGGCGATGTCGGCGGTGGTGCCGCCGATGCCTGCCGAGGGCTGGTGCATCATGACGCGCGAGTTCGGGAGCGAGTAGCGCTTGCCGCGGGTGCCGACGGTGAGCAGGAACTGCCCCATGCTCGCGGCGAATCCCATGGCCAGGGTCGACACGTCGTTCGGGATGAGCCGCATCGTGTCGTAGATCGCCAGGCCCGCGTGCACGGAACCGCCCGGGCTGTTGATGTAGAGGCCGATGTCGGTGCGGGAGTCCTCCGCGGAGAGCAGGAGCAGCTGCGCGCAGACGCGGTTCGCGGAGACCTCGTCGACCTGGGTGCCGAGGAACACGATGCGCTGGTTGAGGAGTTGGGCGGCGAGGTGGTCGTCGAACCGTGACGGCGGGGTGTCCCCCTCCTCGGCCCGCGGTGCCAGGGCCTGGGCCCGGCCGGAGCCGAGCCCGGTCCTGGAGCCGAGGTCGAGCCCGGTGCTGCTGAGTGCCATCGTTCCTCCTGGTGGTGGCGCGGCCCGGTGCGCCGCGGTGGATCCACCCTCGGTCCGCCGACGGCGGCACGGAAGGAATCTCGGCCCGCAGCAGATTCGCCGACGGCAGAGCGTGCGCGGCACGGAAGCGGCACGGAGGCGGCACGACAGCGGCTACACCGTCACCACCAGCGAGAACTCGTACAGGTCGCCCCGGCACAGGGACTCGCCGTACTCCACGACGTGCCCCGTGCCGTCGAACGCCGTGCGCCGGACGAGCAGGGCCGCGGAGCCCTCCTTGATGCCGAGCAGCCGGGCCTGGCGGCCGGTCACGTTCACCGCGCGGATCTGCTGGGTGGCGCGCACGACCCGGACGCCCTGGGTGATCTGCAGGGCTTCCGAGAGCGAGCCCTTGAGCAGTGACTCGTCCAGGTCCGGAAAGCGCTCGGCGGAGAGGTAGACCGTCTCCAGGCAGATGGGGAAGTCGTCGCCCAGGCGCAGCCGTTCGATGCGGTGCAGGGTGGTGCCGGGATCGACGCCCAGGGCGGTGGAGTGGTGCAGGTCGGCCTCGACGAGTTCCGCGGAGAGGAGTTCGGCGCTGGGCCGGTAGCCGCGCGAGCGCAGGTCCTCGGAGAACGAGGTGAGCGTCGACGTCTTGGTGATCCGGGGGTGGGAGACGAACGTTCCCACGCCCCGCACACTGCGGATGAGGCCGTCCTCACGGAGCGCCTGGAGCGCGCGCCGGGCGGTCGCCCTGCTGACGTCGTACCGTTCGGCGAGCTGCCGTTCGGTGGGCAGCGCCTCGTCGGGGCGCATCCGGGCGATGTCGGCCTGGAGCCGTCGCCGCAGCGCCTCGTGCTTGTAGGAGTCCGTCTTGTCGGAGTCCGTCGCCGGGCCGTCGTCTGAAAGCCTGTCCTCGACCGTCACATTCACTCCGCGGTTCGCACCTGTCCGCTATCCCCGGGAGACGCGGTAGCGGGGCATCAGCGTACGCACCACGTCCAGGGTCGTTCCGGCGGTGTCCGGTCCCGGTGCCGTCGTCCCGCTCCGGTCGGCCGCCCACCGCTCCTCCTCGGCGAGCAGGGTCGCCTCGAACTCCTCTGCCGGGTATGGGGATCCGGTCTTCAGCGCCCGGGCGATGTGCTCGTACCAGCTCTGCCAGCGGGGCAGGTAGAACGTGCGGACCAGGCCGGCCCAGTGGCGGCCCGAGTAGTCGTGCAGCTTGCTGCGGGTGTGGCCCCAGAGGGTGAGCAGGCGCCGCGCGCCGGCCTCGTACAGGTCGGCCTCGGCCGGGGTGGTGCCCCAGCTGCGGGCGTCGGCCAGCCAGGCGTCCAGCCGGTACTCGGGCCGGGTGGCGAGCAGCACGTCCAGGTCCTCGATGGTGTCGAGCAGTTCACCGGCGGCCCGGTGGAAACGGTCGGCGTCCCGTGCCAGGGCCGCGTCCGCCGCCTGCCACTGCCGCTCGCACGCCGCGTGGGTGAGCACCTGCGCGGTGACGTCGCACAGGTCCCGCCCGAGCGGTCCGGCGCTGTCCCGCTCTGTCGCCTCGTCGGCCAGCAGTGCCCATGCCTCGGCCAGTCCCGGTGGCGGGTCGGGAGACGCGGGGCCGGCCAGGTGAACGGGCAGTTCGTGCCGCAGATCGCCCGCCAGCGTGGGCCGGCCGACGACGACCGAGCCCGGCGGGCCGGGGGCGTCGGACGCGTAGACGCTGTCGTGCAGCAGCTCCCAGGCGCGCAGCAGTCCGGGGGTCGCTCGGCCGTACCGGGCCCGCGTCCACGTTTCCAGCCAGGCCTGTACGTCGTCGACGGCGCCCTGCCAGGCGACGTCCGCGAGCAGCTCGTACAGGACCGGATCGCCGCCGAACGCCTCCATGCTCGCGCCGACTCCGGCGAGCGACCCGCCGCGTGCGTCGTCGCGGGCCCGGGCGGCGCCGGTGGCGATCTCGTCCAGTTTTCCGTAGAGGCCCGGCCGGCCGCCGAGGCTGTGGAGCATGCACCACACCCATGGCTTTCCCGAGTAGCCGTCGGTGCGCTGCCAGACCGGCCGGTGCTCGGCCCACAGGTCCAGGATGAGCATTCCGTCGTCCGGGATGGCGTCGAGGAAGGCCCGGGTCCGTTCCGGTGTCCAGTAGCGGGAGCGGTAGGAGAAGGGCCAGGCCTGGAGCACCCAGGTGGCCCGGTCGTCCACCGCGGTCATGACGCCGTGCACCGCCCGCGCGACCCGGGCGAGGTCGGCGGGGTCGCTCACCGGGGGTGTCGTCTCGATGAACGGGTCGGCGGCGTAGAGGTGGTCGGTGCCGAACAGCCGGGTCTGCTCGGTCAGCAGGGTGGTGCCGAACTCCTCGAAGAGCGGGTCGCGCGGGTCCAGCATCCCGACCTCGAAGTCCCACCAGGGAAGGGTCGTCGACCGGGCGCCCCGGTTCGTGATCAGTTCTCGGGGGACGTGCCCGGAGAAACCCTGGAGGACGGGCCGCATGCCCAGGGCGCGTTCCCGGTCCAGGATGCGCAGGCCGAGGTCCGTGTGGCCGTCGATCCAGCTCTGCGGCAGGGGGCCGGACCAGGAGTCGAGCGAGGCGAGCCAGTTCCACGGAAGGTAGGCCGGCCCGCCGAGGAAGCGCCGGGCGGTCTCGTCGTCGAGGCCGACGTTCAGCAGGGCCCGCTGCCACGCCGCCTCCAGCCCCGTCATCGCGAGCGGCGTGGTCACTCCGTGCAGGGCCATCCAGTCGATGTGGCGCTCCCAGCGCGCCCAGTCCCAGAAGGCGGTGGTGTAGCCGAAGGTGCACACGTTGAAGTGGTAGCGGTGGAGGTGGGGGGAGGTCGTGCGGGCTGCCGTACCGGTGCGCGGCAGCCGGTCCGGCAGCCGGGGGACGGGGGCGTCCCAGGTGATCTGCGTCCCGCAGCCGGTCCGCAGATACCAGCGCAGCGCCGAGGCGACCGCGACACCGCTGGACCCGCGCAGGGTCACGCCCGCCGGCCCGGCGTCGACCTCGTACCAGTCGTTCTCGTACCAGTCGTTCTCGTACCGGTCGGGGCCGAGGCCCTGGGGGACCACGTCGGCGGTGAACTCCGCGGCCCGGTCCCCGAGGAGACGCCCGAGCAGCTGCTGGGCGGCCTGGTTTCCGGCGCCCGGTTCCTGGCGAGGTGTCATCGTCCGGACCGCTCCTGACGAAGTTGACTGTGGTACGTACCACGGAACTCAAAAAGCTAGCCGCGCCACGCGGAGCGGTCAAGGAACTCGACCGGAAAGAAGCAGGGTTGACCGAGGGGCTGGGCATCTCCATACGCCGGTGGTACGGTCCACAGCCACGTCAGCGGCTCCGTTCGACACCTCAGGTGGCCTCGATACGATGAACGCCGATCTCGCCTACTTCGCCGCCCTCCAGGAGAACCTCACCGCGTTGGCCACCGCCGAGCGGCCCGCGATCGAGCGTGCCGCCAGGGCCGTCGCGGACAGTGTCGCCGCCGGGGGCGTCGTCCACTACTTCGGCAGCGGTCACTCGCAACTCGTCGCCATCGAACCGTTGCTGCGCGCCGGGGGCCTCGCACCGGTCGACGTCATCGCCGATCCGGCGCTCTCCCCCGTCGCCCCGCGCCACGCCGGCGCGGCCGAACGCGTCAGCGGTTACGCCGCGGCGATCCTGCGTACGGCGGACATCAGGGCGGGCGAGGTGGTGGTCGTGATCTCCAACTCCGGGATCAACCCGGTGCCCGTCGAATTCGCCCTCGGCGCCCGGGAGCTGGGCGCGACCGTCGTCGCCGTCACCAGCCGGGCCCACTCCCTGGCCGCCGTCTCACGGCACTCCGGCGGGCAGCGCCTGCTCGACGTCGCCGACATCGTCATCGACACCCACGGCAGCCCGGGTGACACGGTGGTGCCCCTGGGCGACCTGGCGGTGGGAGCTTTGTCGACCGTGCTGGGGACGGCCCTCGTCAACGCGCTGACCTGCCGGGCGGCCCAGTTGCTCGCCGAACACCACGGACAGGCACCGCCGTTGATCGTCAGTCAGAACACCGACGGCGACGCCGAGCACCGCAACAACGCGCTCCTTGAGCGGTTCAAGGACCGCTGCCCGAGGGGCTGACGTACCGATCCGACGTATCGATCCGACGTACTGATCCGACCGACGAGACCACGCAAGGAGGCCGATGATGGACAGCACACACCGGGTGCGCCGCCGCGTCGCCGCGACGGTCTGCGCCGCCGCCCTGGTGCTCCCGCTCACCGCGTGCGAGGCGCTCACCCCGGGCAGCGCGACGGCGGCGCCGGGTCCCACCAGCGTGCCGTCCTCGACCGCCGTGCCGGACGGGGACATCACCCTGCGCCTGCAGTTCGCCGACGCCCCTCTGATGGTCGACGCACTGATCGCCGCGTTCGAGAAGAAACAACCCGACATCGACGTCGAGCCGCAGTACAAGACGTTCTCGGACTACGTCCAGAACCTCAAACTGACCATGACCTCCGACACCGCCCCCGACATCGCGCAGTACGCGGTCGGTATGACCGACCTCGCGGCGGACGGCCACATCCTCGACCTGGCGCCCTACCGGGAGGCGTACGGCTGGGACAAGGCCATTCCGCCGGTGAGCCTCGACCAGCTCACCGCGGGGCGGACCAGCGAGGCCACCGGCGGGCGGGCGCTCTTCGGGGTGCCGGCCGGACTGTCCATGACGGGCCTCTACTACAACAAGGAACTCGCCGAACGGGCCGGGATCGACGCTCCGCCGAGGACGCTGGCGGAGTTCGAGGAGCAACTCGCCGCGGCCAAGGACGCGGACCTGACTCCGCTCGGCGTCGGCGCGCTGGACTCCGGCGGCCTGCACCTGTGGGCCGCCCTGCTCAACCAGCTGATGCCCACGGACGAGTACTGGGACTGGGTGAACGGCAAGAAGGGCGCCACGATAGAGAATCCGGCCGCGGTCAAGGCGAGTGAACTCATGGTCGAGTGGGGCCGCAAGGGGTACTACAACGCGTCCGCGAACGGCACCGCGCAGGTCGACTCGACCGCCCAGTTCGCCAAGGGCGACAGCGTCTTCCTGATCAACGGCAACTGGGCGGCCGGGCAGCTGGCGACCGTCATGGGGGACAACGTCGGTTTCTTCCCGATGCCCGGCGAACGGGCCGGCTCCCCCACGGTGGCCTCGGGGTTCAGCGTGTCGTACGCCGTATCGTCCAAGACCGAACACCCCCAGGCGGCGGGCGCGTTCCTCGACTTCCTGACCTCACCCGAGGCCGGCCAGATCATCAGTGACAACGGCTTCCTGCCGCCCAACCCCGAGGCCGTGAAGAAGCCGGAAGGCGTGCTCGCGGACATCGCGGAGGGCCACGAACGGGCTGTCGCCGACGACGGGATCACCACGTTCCCCGACTTCGCCGCGCCCGCGGAGCTCGACAGGCTGCGCTCCGGCGTCCAGAAGCTCATCGCGGACCGCGTGAAGCCGGCCGACTACCTCGACTCTCTTCAGGACGAGTGGGAGGACCATCATGGTCAGTAGGCCGCCGGCCCCCAGCCGGCCGGTGCGCGGGCGGAGCCGGTGGCGCGGGTACCTGTACGTCCTGCCCGCCTTCGCCGTCTACTTCGCGTTCGCGGTACTGCCCGCCCTGCACACGGCGTATCTGTCGCTGTTCGAGTGGGACGGCGTCACGCTCGGCGACTGGGTCGGTCTCGGCAACTACGCGGAGATCTTCCAGAACCCGATCCTGCGCCAGTCGGTGGTCAACGCCCTGGTGCTGGTGGTGTTCTTCTCCTTCGTGCCCATCGCTCTCGGGCTGCTGTCGACCGGCCTCCTGGCCCGCTACCGGCGGCCCGGCATGGGGGCGTACCGCTTCCTGTTCATGCTGCCGCAGGTCGTTCCACTCGTCGCGGTCGGCGTGACCTGGCGCTGGCTGTACGGGGACGACGGGGTGGTCAACCAGGCGTTCCGCGCGGTGGGACTGGACGGTGTGACCCGCGCGTGGCTGGGCGACTTCGGCGCTGCGCTGATCGCCGTGGGGCTCGTCGGCACCTGGGTGCTGAGCGGCCTGTGCATGATGCTCTTCCTCAGCGGCGTGCAGAAGGTGGACCCCAGCCTGTACGAGGCGGCCCGGATCGACGGCGCGGGTCCGGTCCGCGAGTTCGTGTCCGTGACACTGCCGCATCTGCGCGGGGAGATCGCCGTCGCCATGACCGTCACGACGGTGGCCGCGCTGGCCAGCTTCGACATCGTGTACGTGACGACGAACGGCGGCCCTGGCGAACAGACGACGGTCCCCGGTCTTCTCGTGTACCGGCTGGCGTTCTCGGAGGGCAAGGTGGGGCTCGCCGCGGCCCTGGCCGTCGTCCTGAGCATTCTGATACTCGCGATCGTCTACCTCATCAACCGTCTGTCGAGGACCGAGACATGAACACCGTCGCGCGCTCGGAACGCTGGTCCGGCTACGCGCTGCTGACCGTCATGGCGATCGTCGTCGTGATCCCGTTCCTCAGTGTCTTCCTCGCCTCGCTCCAGCCGGCGGGCACTCCGGTGGTGGGCCTGACCTGGCCGGAGCGGTGGAGCTGGGACAACTACGAGCAGGCGTGGACGGTGGCCGGGTTCTCCCACCTCATTCGGCACAGCCTCGTCATCGCGGTCGGTGTGGTCCCCGCCTGCCTGGTCCTCGCCTCGCTGGCGGGCTACGCGCTGGGCACCATGAAACTTCCCGGCGGCAACGCGGTGGCGGCGTTCTTCATCGCCGGCCTCACGATCCCGGTCGAGCTGATCGTGGTGCCCCTGTACTTCGACCTGCGGGGCCTCGGTCTGACCAACTCGTATCTGGGCGTGATCCTGGTGGAGATCGCGCTGTTCATGCCGTTCAGCGTGTTCTGGATGCGCACCCACTTCCTGTCGACGCCCACGTCGCTGGTGGAGGCGGCCCGGATCGACGGCGCCTCGTCGGCCACGATCCTGGTGCGGATCCTGCTCCCGCTGGCCCGCCCGTCCCTGATGACGCTCGGCCTGCTCGTCTTCATGTGGTCGTGGAACCAGTTCCTGCTGGTGCTGGTCCTCATCCAGGACACCACCAAGCACACGGCGCCCGCGGGTCTCGGCTTCTTCGTCGGTCAGAACAGCACGGACATTCCCACCCTGGCGGCGGGAACGATCATCGTCATGCTGCCGATCCTGATCCTGTTCGTCATCTTCCAGCGCAGCTTCATCGCGGGGCTGCTCCAGGGGGCGATGAAGGGGTGACGAAGCAGTGACGAAGGGGTGATGTGGGCAGGCGTGCGAAGGCGGAACGGGCGGTCAGGCCGCCTTCGACGGGTCCTCGTGCGAGTGGGTCCGGGGTGCGGCTGCCGACCACTCCAGGACGAGGCACTGGTACTCGCGCCGCTGCTCACCGCTCAGCATCCCGCCGGCCC
Source organism: Streptomyces sp. NPDC048484 (assembly GCF_040651415.1). NCBI lineage: Bacteria > Bacillati > Actinomycetota > Actinomycetes > Kitasatosporales > Streptomycetaceae > Streptomyces > Streptomyces sp. NPDC048484. The sequence continues at coordinate 142,440 of NZ_JBEZJY010000021.1, read as the reverse complement.
GGAGCCACAGGGCCCGGATCTCTTCGTTGACCTCGGCGGCTGATCGTTGCGTGGCTCCTGGCGCACGGCAGTGAGTGGTGGACATACCGTGAATCATACGACGCTCTGCGTGAAGACCATGTGAGTAGTCACTGTGATCCTTAACGCCTTTCGGTGGCCGTTACCGCCTTTCGGTGGCCGTTCCGGCAGTGCCGGGGTCAGGCGTCGCCGGACCCGGAACCCAGGACCAGCATCTGGATGGCCAGGACGGCGCCGCCCCGCGCCCAGTCGTGGAAGTCGGACACCTTCGTTTCGAGGTTGACCGGGTCGGCCTGTGGATGGCGGTTGGCGAGGACGGCCTGCTCGACCACCGGTCCGGCCACATCGACCAGGCCCACGCCCTCACCGGCGAGGAGGATCTTCTCAGGCATCGCGAAGTTGGCGATCTGTGCGACGAGCGTGCCCAGGGCGCGCGCCGCCTCGTCGATGACCCGGGCGGCCATCGGTTCGCCCTCGGCTGCCAGCGCGAGGACCTCGTCGTACGAGACGTCACGGCCGGTCGCGGCCCCGACCTGGTAGCGGATGCTGGGAATGGTCAGCAGGGAGATGGCGCTGCCTCGCTCGCCCTCGGGGGTGAGCGGGCCGTTCGGGTTCATGATCCAGAAGCGGCCCACCCCCCGTCCGTCCTCCGCGGACACGACCCGCTTGCCGCCGCTGACCAGCCCGTAGCCGAGACCCGCGCCGATGGTGAGCACGGCGAACCGGTCGAGGCCGCGGCCCGCGCCGAACCAGTTCTCGGCCTCGACGAGCGCGTTCACGTCGTTGGCGACGACGACGGGCAGTCCGGTGGACTCCTCCAGGAGCCGCGCCAGGGGGACGTCGCGCCAGCCGAGAAAGGCCGACTCGTCGACGACGGAGCCGTCCGAGGAGCGGCCGCCCAGTCCGATGCCGATCCCGGCCAGGCCGGGGAACTCCCGGGCGAACTCCTCCGTGACCGCCCGCAGCACGTCCACGACGTGCTGCGGATCATGACTGGACAGAGGTAGGTCGTGACGGGCGACGATGTCGCTCCTGAGGGTCGTGACGACGCCGTAGACCATGTCCTCGGTGATCTTGAAGCCGATGAAGGTGCGGGATTCGGCGACGATGTCGAGGGGCTGGGAGGGCCGGCCCTGACGCACCTCGGCGAGTGCGCTGCCCTCGGCGACCTCGACAAGGAGGCCCGATTCAATGAGCGGCTTGGTGAGCCGGGTCAGGCTGCCCGCGGACAGGTCGAGCCGCCGGGCGATGTCGCTGCGCGACAGGGGGCCGTGCGTGAGCACCTCGATCGCGACGGAGCGTTCACCGGGACTGAGCGGCAGCCAGCTGGCGGCGCGTGCGGTCATGCCGACCCTCCCCATAGTTTCTTTCGTTGCAGAAGTAATGACGCCACCCTAAGCCGTGCAAGCCCTGTAAGGAAAAGATTGCGCACACCTCTTGACGGTTGGATTCTTTCGCCCCAAAAGTAAGTGGGGCCCAAGGACGAGCCGCAGACGAGGGAGTCTCCCGATGACCGTCGCCTCCAGCAGCCCACCGTCGCGTCTGCCACCGCGCGACGTCGAGGGACCAGCTCCGAAGCCGGGGACCGGCAGGAAGCGAGAACGTGACGGTGGCGGCCGCGGTGACGGAGCCCTCGCGGCGCTGTTCATCGCACCCGCCATGCTGGGCTTCCTGGTCTTCCTGCTGTGGCCGACGCTGCGCGGCATCTATCTGAGCTTCACCCGCTTCAACCTCCTGACCCCACCGCAGTGGGTCGGCCTCGACAACTACCGGCGCATGGCCGACGACCCCATCTTCTGGGACTCGCTGAAGGTCACCGTCGAGTACGTGTTCATCAACATAGGTGTGCAGACCGTCGCGGCGCTGGCCATCGCCGTCCTGCTCCAGCGGCTCACGCAGTCGGCGGTGCTGCGGGGCATCGTGCTGACGCCGTACCTGATGTCGAACGTCGTCGCGGGCATCGTCTGGCTGTGGATGCTCGACACCCAGCTCGGCATCGGCAACGAGATCATCGCGGGCCTCGGGTTCGACCGCATCCCGTTCCTGGCGGACGAGACGTGGGCGATCCCGACGATCGCGCTGATCAACGTCTGGCGGCACGTCGGCTACACCGCACTGCTGCTCTTCGCCGGACTGCAGGCCATCCCCAGCGACATGTACGAGGCCGCGAAGGTCGACGGCGCGAGCGAGTGGCGGATGTTCTGGCGCATCACCATGCCGCTGCTGCGACCGGTGCTGGCCGTGGTGCTGATCATGACCGTGATCGGCTCGTTCCAGGTCTTCGACACCGTCGCGGTGACGACCAACGGCGGTCCGGCGAACGCCACCAACGTGCTCCAGTTCTACATCTACGGCTCGGCGTTCGGCCGCTTCCAGTTCGGCTACGCCTCGGCGATGTCCGTGGCACTCCTGGTCGTGCTCAGCGCGATCACCATCCTCCAGTACCGGCTCACCCGAGCCGGACAGACCGACCTCGGCTGAGCGGAAGGAGACACCGTCATGGCTGCCGCGACCACCGCACCACCCCCGTCGAATTCCACATCGACACCGACATCGCCGACCGTACGCCGTGCCAGGCCCAGGCCCTCCTTCGGGCGGGTCATGGCCTGGCTGGCGATGGGGGCGATCCTGCTGATCACCCTGTTGCCGTTCTACTGGATCCTGCGCACCGCGCTCTCCTCCAACACCGGCATCGCGACCGATCCGACCTCACCCCTGCCGGCCGACCCGACGGGCGGCGGCTTCGCCCGGGCGCTCGGACTGCAGTCGACCAAGGAGGCGATCGCGCAGGGCGGCGCGGGCGGCGGGCTCGACTTCTGGCGCTATCTGCTCAACTCGACGATCGTCTCGACGCTGATCACCGGCTGTCAGATCTTCTTCTCCGCGATGGCCGCCTATGCCTTCGCCCGGCTGCGGTGGCGGGGCCGCGACACGGTCTTCGCCCTGTTCCTGGCCGGACTGATGGTCCCGGCGATCTTCACCCTGCTGCCGAACTTCGTCCTCATCAAGCAACTCGGTCTGATCGACTCGCTGCCGGGGATCGCACTCCCGACGATGTTCATGACGCCGTTCGCGGTGTTCTTCCTCCGTCAGTTCTTCATGAACCTCCCGCGCGAGGTCGAGGAGGCGGCGCTGCTCGACGGCGTCGGGAAGGTCGGCATCTTCTTCAGAGTGCTGCTGCCGATGGCGGCCACCCCGGTGATCACGCTGGCGGTACTGACGTACATCACCTCCTGGAACGACTACTTCTGGCCGCTGATGGTGTCGTACAGCGACAGTTCGCGCGTGCTCACCGTCGCGCTGGCCATCTTCCGGGCGCAGACCCCGCAGACCGGCGTCGACTGGTCGGGGCTGATGGCGGCGACGCTCATCGCCGCGCTTCCGATGCTCGCGCTCTTCGCGGTCTTCGCGCGCCGGATCGTCAGTTCCATCAGCTTCACCGGAATCAAGTAGGAGGCACCTGATGCGATTCCGTACGCCCCCGAGGCGGTTCCGTACACTCGTCGCGCTCACCGGAGCGCTGGCGTTGTCCCTGGCGGGGTGCGCGAAGGACGACTCCGCCGGATCCTCGTCGAACACCGTGACGTACTGGCTGTGGGACGCCAACCAGCTGCCCGCGTACGAGGCCTGCGCCAAGGACTTCGAGAAGCAGAACCCCGGCCTGGACGTGAAGATCACCCAGATGGGCTGGGACGACTACTGGACCAAGCTCACGGCGAGCTTCATCGCCGGCACGGAACCGGACGTCTTCACCGACCACATCCAGAAGTTCGGGCAGTTCGCCGACCTGAAGGTGCTCGAACCGCTGGACGACCTCTCCGTCGAGGACTCCTCCTACCAGCCGGGCCTCGCGGCCAACTGGGTCGGCCAGGACGGCCACCGCTACGGCGCCCCGAAGGACTGGGACACCGTCGGGCTCTTCTACAACAAGAAGATGGCGAAGGACGCCGGGATCACCGCCGGCCGGCTGGGCGGCCTCGACTGGAACCCGAAGGACGGCGGCACGTTCGAGAAGACGATCGCCCACCTCACCGTCGACAGGAAGGGCAAGCGCGGCGACGAGCCGGGCTTCGACAGGAACAACGTCAAGGTGTACGGCCTGGCCACCAACGGCGGCGGCGACGGCGACGGACAGACGCAGTGGAGCTCCTTCACCGGGTCGGCGGGCTGGACGTACACGGACGAGAAGCGCTGGGGCAAGAAGTACAACTACGACAGCCCGACCTTCCAGTCCGTCGTCAAGTGGTACTTCGGTCTGGCGAAGAAGGGGTACATGACCCCCTTCACCGACTGGAACTCCCAGTCCAACCAGGCCAACACACAGGTGGCTTCGGGCAAGGCGGCGGCCGCGTTCGACGGTGCCTGGATGATCTCCACGTACGCCGGGTTCAAGGGCCTGGACATCGGCAGCGCCGTCACTCCGGCCGGCCCCACGGGTAAGCGGGCGACCATGATGAACGGCCTCGCCGACTCCGTCACCAAGGGCGCCGACAACAAGGCGGGCGGGAAGAAGTGGGTGGCGTACATGGCCTCGGACGAGTGCCAGAAGACGGTGGGTGGCTTCGGGATCGTCTTCCCCGCGACACCGGACGGCACCGACGCCGCCGTCGCCGCCTACGAGAAGAAGGGCATCGACGTGACGGCGTTCACGCGGCCGGTCGCCGACGTGAAGGACTTCACGACCTTCTCGTATCCGATCACCAACTACGCGGCGGACGTCCTCGCGTTGATGAAGCCCGCCATGCAGGACGTCTTCGCCAACGACGCGCCCGTCGGCGGCCTAGACGAGACCAACGACCAGATCAACCGGATTCTCGACCAGTGAGCACCTACCCGGTGACCAAGCACCCCAGTGAGAGGCACGCCCCCATGACGTTCTCCCTCGGCATCGTCGGCGCCGGGCAGTTCTCCGGCCAGTTCGCCAAGCTGTTCCTCGCCCACCCCGGCGTCGGTGACATCTATGTCACCGACCTGCTGCCGGAGCGGGCCGGGCAACTGGCGGCCGCCGAAGGGCTGGCGGGAACCTTCCCCTCGTACCAGGCGATGCTGGAGTCGGAGGCGGTCGACGCCGTCGCGATCTTCACCCAGCGCTGGACCCACGGCCCCCTGGTGATCCAGGGGCTGAACGCCGGCAAGCATGTCTACTCGGCGGTGCCGATGGCGATCACCCACGAGGAGATCACCGCGATCATCGACACGGTACGGGCCACCGGGCTCACCTACATGATGGGTGAGACCAGCCAGTACAACCCGGCGACCGTCCATGCCCGCAACCAGATCGCGGACGGCTCCTTCGGCCGGCTCTTCTACGCCGAGGGCGACTACGTGCATGACATGGACCTCGGGTTCTACGAGGCCTACCAGTACAGCGGCGGCGAGAACTGGAAGGCGACCGCCAGTTACCCCCCGCTGCTCTACCCCACGCACTCGGTGGGAGGGGTCCTCGGCGCCTGGCAGACGCACGCGGTGAGCGTGTCCGCGATCGGGGTCAAGGACGACCGCGGCGACGGGGTCTTCGACGAGGATGTCAGCCAGTTCGGCAACGACTTCTCCAACGCCACCGCTCTCTTCGAGGTCGCGGGCGGCGGCTCGTTCCGTACGAACGAGTTCCGGCGGGTGGGCTATCCCTCGCACATCCGGGAGTCGCGTTTCCGGTTCTTCGGGACGGAGGCCAGCATGGAGCAGCTCGCCACGGTGGCCTTCTGGCAGGACAAGAAGGGGGTGAAGGACATCAGTGAACTCCTGGAGCCCAAGCCCACCATGTCCCCCGACGACCCCTCCCTCCAGCACATCGCGCCGGAGCTGCGGGCCGCCTTCACCTCAGGGTCGGCCCCGGTGCACGACCGGTCGCGGCTGCCGAAGGAATTCGAGAACCTGCACAACGGGCACGAGGGCAGCCACCACTTCCTGGTGGACGACTTCGTGACCGCCGTCAACACCCGGACCCTGCCGTCGGTGAACGCGTGGGTGGCCGCCCGCTACACCCTGCCGGGCATCGTCGCGCACGAGTCGGCCCGGCAGGGCGGGGCACGGCTGGAGATCCCGGACTTCGGGGACGCGAGCTGATCAACCGTCAACTCCCGTCGTTCCGCCCTCTTTCAGGGCGCGGCCGCCGTCGCCCATGCCCGCGTCGCGTGCCCGGGCGACGGCGGCGGCGCGGTCGGAGACCTGGAGCTTGTACAGAATCGACGACACGTGGTTGCGGACCGTCTTCTCCGACAGGAACAGCCGTCCGGCGATCTGGTGGTTGCCACAGCCGAGCGCGACGAGATCCAGTACCTCTCGTTCGCGCTCGGTCAGTCCGGGGAAGACCTTCGCCGCGTAGTCGCGGTGCGCCCCGGTGAAGAAGTCCACGATCCGCCGGGCCACCGCTCCGCCGTAGACGGCGTCTCCGGCGGCCACGGTGAGGACGCCCCGGACGATCTCCGCGGAGTCGGTGTCCTTGAGCAGGTAGCCGCGGGCCCCGGAGCGGAGCGCGCCGAACAGCGCCTGGTCGCCCTCGTGCATGGTCAGCACCAGGACTCCCAGCGCGCGGTGACGCGCCAACAGCGCGCGCGTGGCCGCGGTGCCGTCGAGGCCGGGCATGGCCAGGTCGGTCACCACTACGTCAGGTGCCGTACGGTCGACGGCCGCCAGCAGATCGTCGCCGTTCGCGGCCTCGGCGACGACCTCGACGTCCCCGCTCGAACCCAGCGCGGCGGCCAGGCCGTAGCGGTACATGGGGTGGTCGTCGGCGATGACCACGCGGACAGCGCGGGAACCGTTGCTCATCGCTCCTCTGCTCTGACCGCCGGCGGCTCCGCCGAACCACCATCACACCGGGGGAGTCCGCGTCCCGTCCCGCCTCGCCGGCGGGGCGGGACGCGGGCATGTGCGGTCAGGTGCCCGGCTTGCGGCCGTACACGTAGACGTCGTCGTTCTTCTTCAGGAGCGACCAGTACTTCTTGGCGTCCGTCTTCGTCATGTTGACGCAGCCGTGCGAGCCGGGCGGGTTCCACATGCTCACGCCGACCGAGTGGAAGGCCTGGCCGCCGTCGAAGAACTGGCTGTAGGGCATGGGCACGTCGTAGATCGTCGAGACGTGGTCGATGTTCCGCCAGTAGATCTTCTTCAGACCGGTGCGGGTCTCGTAGCCGTTGCGGCCGGTGCGGACCGGCACCGGGCCGTACACGAGGGTGCTGCCGTCCTGGATCCAGCTGAGCTGGAGCGTGAGGTTCACACAGGCGATGCGGCCCTTGTTGACTGGGCACTTTCCGTCCTTGTTGGGATTGTTCCCGACGGCCTTCTGCTTGTTCATCAGGTCCATCACGCCCCAGGTGACGGAGCCGGCGTAGCCGATGTTCGGGGTGATGCCGTGCTTGGTCTGGAAGGCCTTGATCGCCTTGCAGTCGGCAGCCGACTGCCTGCCGTCCACCGTCCGGCCGAGGAACTTCTCGACCCTCTTCTGGTAGGGGCCGGTCTGTGTGGTGCAGCTCGCCGCCTGGGCCGGAGCCGCCCCCAGCGCGACAGCCAGCGGCGCCATCAGTCCGGTGACCCCCAGTACGACGGCCGCCCGTCTGCGTATGTCCCCCATGATCAGGCCTTTCTCGTTCGATCCGGTCAATCTCTGCCAGCTAGACCCGCGTGGGGCGGCACGGGTTGTGGGGGCAGACCGGGCTGAGACGAAACGATGACATTCCACGCCGTGGAGTACTTGATAGTGAGTAGCCGGGAGGGTTGACGCGGACGACGACGGGACAGGGCCCGTCCGGAAAGGCTGGAGAGGTTCCCGAGAGCAGATACGGAGTCCTCTTCCATGGCGACCTTCCTTTATCGACTGGGCCGTTGGGCCTTCCGGCGGCGCCGTTACGTCGGACTGCTGTGGGTGGCGGCCCTGGGCGTCGTCGCCTTCGGAGCCCTCAACGCCTCCGACCCTCCCGACGACTCGTCGTCGATGCCGGGGATCGAGGCCCAGAAGGCGTTCGACCTCATCAACGCGCGGTTCCCCAGGGCCGAGGCGGACGGGGCGGACGCCCGGATCGTCTTCGTCGCGCCGGAGGGACAGCAGGTCACCTCGGCGAAGAACCGCTCGGCCATCGACGCGCTGGTGACCGAGGCGGCCGACGGACCGCAGGTCGCGGACGTGGTGAGCCCGTTCGACGGGCGCGGGGTGAGCAAGGACGCGTCCACGGCGTACGCCACCGTCACCTACGACGTGAAGGCCGATGACCTCACCGCCGCGAGCAAGCAGAAGCTGGAACGCGCCATCGAGGAGGCCCGGGATTCGGGCCTGACCGTCGAGGCGGGCGGGAGCGCACTGGAGACCGAGGCCGCGTCCGGGATGGGCGAGGTGATCGGCGTCGCCCTCGCCGCCGTGGTGCTGGTGATCACCTTCGGGTCGCTGGCCGCCGCCGGTCTTCCGCTGCTCACCGCCCTGCTCGGCGTCGGCGTCAGCATGGCCTCGATCACCGCCCTCGGCAGTGTCCTCGGGCTGTCCTCGACGACCGGCGAGCTGGCCATGATGCTCGGGCGCGCGGTCGGCATCGACTACTCCTTGTTCGTGGTCTCCCGCTGTCGCGAGGAGCGGGCCAAGGGGCACGGTCCCCAGGAGGCGACCGGTCTGGCCGTGGGCACGGCCGGTTCCGCGGTCGTGTTCGCCGGACTCACCGTCGTCATCGCGCTGGCCGGACTCTCGGTGATCGGCGTCCCGATGCTGACGCAGATGGGCCTGGGCGCCGCGGGCGCGGTCCTGACCGGCGTGCTGATCGCGCTGACCGTGGTCCCGGCGCTGCTCGGCTGCTGGCCGAACGCCGTCCTCGCACGCCAGGTGAGGCGTGGCGGCGGGCCGATTCGTGACGGCACATTCGGGCTCGGTCCCGTCCGGGAAGCCACGCCCGGTCCCCTTGTGGCGGGCGCCACACCCGGGCCATGGCGCTCCACCCGGCTGACGCCCGCAGGGGTCGTCGCCAGGTCTTTCCGCGTGCCGACTTCCACGGCATCGGGTGCGTAGCGGACCCTGTGGCCGCCCAACTGCCGTATCAATCAGTCAAGTTCGGCCATTGACGGGTGTGGCGGCGGCATGATGTGCGGCATGGACCAAGCCAACACGGTCATCTGGGCGACCGCTCTGGGCATAGGGGGAACCCTGACCGCCGGACTGACCGGACCGCTTCTCCATGCCAGGTCCTCACGTCGGCAGGCACAGCAGCAGGAGACCTTCCAGGTCCGGCACCGTCTGCGCGACGAGCGGCGTGCCGCCTTCGCGACCGTGCTCGACGAGTGTGAGGCGTTCCGGCAGAGCATCAACGCCGTCATCGAGGCCCGCGTGGCTCTCGAATGGCGGAGCGAGGACGAGCATCGAGGTCTGTGGGAGCCGACCATGGACGCCCTGGGCGCGCTGAGCAGAGCGGCCACGAACGTCGCCATCACCGGCCCCGCGCCGATGGGTGAGCTGGCCGACACCGTCCATGCGGCGGCCGTCCGGCAGACGGACGTCTGGCGCATGCGGCTGGATCTCGACGACCGCCTCGTGCAGAACGGTCAGGCGGACAGTGACCTCATCGACGCCCGCAGACAGTTCATCGCCGCGGCCGAGAAGATCCTGGCTCCGCCCGCCCGGGGCGCCCGGCAGCGGGGCATGCTGCGGCGTTCGCGGTGACGAGGGCGTTCCGCGGCGTCGGCGGGATCTGGCGACGGTCATCGAGCGCGGCGGCGACGCACTCCCACATGAGGCCAGTTTCCCCCGACTGGACCGGGAGTTCAGTGAGGCCGCCCGCCTACGCTGCCGCTCATGGACCACATACTCGCCGACGATCTCTCCCGGCTCCCCGAACTCCTCCAGTCCGCCCGTGACTTCGCCGCACGTGAGGTGTCGGGGCTCGAAGCACGCCCCGTGGCCCACCTGGGCAAGGCTCCGGACGCCGAACCGCTGCCGGCCGGGGGCGCGGGTGCCGAGGGTGCGCTCGCGCGGTTCGCCGAGCGGTGGGCGCCGGGGTTCTCCGCCTCCGCGGGCCCGCGCTATCTCGGCTTCGTGACGGGGGGCGCGACCCCGGCCGCGCTCACCGGGGACTGGCTGACCAGCGCGTACGACCAGAACGCCACCGGCACCGGCGACTCGTCGGCGACCGCGCTGGAGCACGAGACGCTGGGCTGGCTGCGGGAGTTGTTCGGGCTGGGCGAGGCGCACAGCGGCGCGTTCGTGACAGGTGCGACCGTCTCGAACACCGTCGGGCTGGCGCTCGCACGGGAGTGGCTGGGCGAGCGTCTGGGCGTTTCCGTGTCCGAGGCGGGAGTCGCCGCCCTCGGACCGGTCGACGTACTGTCCGGCAGCCCGCACTCCAGCATCCCCAAGGCCCTGTCCGTCCTGGGCATCGGCCGCGACCGGCTGCGTACGATGCCGGTGCTGCCCGGTGGCCGGGAAGCCGTCGACGTGGCGCGGCTGGCCGAGGCGCTCGACGAGTTGGACGGGCGCCCGGCCGTCGTCGTGGCCAATGCCGGGACCGTGAACACGGTCGACTTCGACGACCTGCGAGCCATCGCGAAGCTCAAGGAGCGCTACGACTTCTGGCTGCACGTGGACGCAGCCTTCGGCGGTTTCGCCGCACTGTCCCCCGAGCACGCACATCTCACCGACGGCCTCGACGCCGCCGACTCGGTCTGCGTCGACCTGCACAAGTGGCTCAACGTCCCCTACGACGCGGCCGTGCAGTTCACCCGCCACCGGGACCTCCAGGTGCGGGTCTTCCACAACGCGTCGCCGTACCTCGGACTGCCCACCGGTGAGCCCGACTTCGTCCACCTCACACCCGAGAACTCACGCCGGCTGCGCGCGCTCCCGGCCTGGTTCTCACTCGCCGCGTACGGCCGCGAAGGACACCGGGAGATCGTCGAGCGGAACATCGCGCTCGCCCGGCGCCTCGGCGACCGGATCACGGACGCAGCGGGCCTGCGGCTGCTCGCGCCGGTCCGTCTCAACGTCGTCTGCTTCACCCTCGACGGGGACGTCACCCGGGAACGGGTGCACACGCTGGGCCGGGCCGTCGCCGAATCCGGCGAGGCGTTCATGACGCCGACCTTCTACGAGGGGACGCACGCGCTGCGGGCCGCGTTCAGCAACTGGCGTACGACAGAGGCCGACACGGACCGGGTGGCGGATGCCCTGGAGCGTGCGGTCAGTTCTTTGTGACGGGTACTGCCCAGAGGGGCTGTTCGTGGGGCAGTTCACGGCGTCCGCGGACCGGGGAGAGGAAAACCGGCAGGAAGGCCGTGGCGAGCAGCCCGGCACCGACCCACAACGTGGCGCGCACACCTGCCAGTTCACCGATCAGCCCCGCCACCGCCGCGCCGACGGCGAGGGCACCGGTGAGGACGAACCTGAACGTCGCGTTCATGCGGCCGAGGAGCTCGTCCGCGGGCATCCGCTGCCGCAGACTCACTCCGAGCACGTTGTCCACGCCGGTCTTGAACAGGACGAGCACTCCCCCGGCGCCCGCGAGCCACAGCCACGGTCCGCGATCGATGAGCGGAACGAGCAGCCCCGCGGGCGCGAGGCACAGGCCCATGATGCCGAGGGTGCGGCCGTATCCGAGGCGCCCGGCGAGGGGGCGGGCGCAGCGGGCGCCGAGCAGGAGGCCGACGCCGCCCGCCGCCCAGTACAGGCCCAACGCGCTTGCGGGCAGGCCGAGTTCGCGCACGAACAGCACGGGGAGCATGGTGTTGATGATCTGGGAGCCCAGGTTGGTGAGAGCAGCGGTGAGCGCGAGGGCGCGCAGCTCCACGTTGCCGAAGACGTGGCGGACCCCCTCACCGATCTGCGTGCGCAGTCCGACCGTCCGGTCCGGCGTGGGCGGAGCCTGATCGGGGCGGACCCGGGTGAGCTGGAGTGCGGAGGCCAGATGACTCGCCGCCGTACAGAGAACGGCCACCGGTGCCGTGAGAAACTGGACCAGCGCGCCGCCCGCGCTCCGGCCGGCCACGTTGCTCACGGCCATCAGGCTCATCATGGCGGCGTTGGCCTGCACAAGGGCGTCGCGGCCGACGAGTCCGGGCAGGGTGCTCTGCGAGCCGACGTCGAAGAAGACGGTGGCGCAGCCGTTCAGCAGCACCACCGCGTACAACTGGCCCAGCGTGAGCGCGTCCAGCCACCAGGCCAGGGGGACGGAGGCGAAGAGCACGGCCCGCGCCAGGTCGGCGACGATCAGCACTCTGCGGTGACGCATCCTGTCCACCCAGGCTCCGGCGGGCAGGCCGATGAGCAGGAAGGCGAGCGTGCTCAACGTGGCCAGGGCGCCGACCTGGCCGGGGCTCGCGTCGAGTTCGGCGACCGCGATCAGCGGGACGGCGACATAGCTGACGTTCGTGCCGAGCTGGCTGAACGCGGTCGCGCTGAAGAGCGTCCTGAAGTCGGCCGTCCGCCATGGGGAGTTGGGCTGCATGATCCACAACCGTGCCCGACCTGGACAGCGCAGCACAAGTGAAGAGTTCTCCACATAGCCTTAAGCAGGGCTACGTTGTTGCGGTCCGGTCCTCCTCCGGGCGGGCCGAGGCCGGTCCGCTCCTCCTCCGGGCGGCCGAGGCCTGAACGGCTCTTCCCCCTTGCCTCCCGCTGTGCTTGTCTGGTGGCCGTTTTCTGTGGCCGGGGCGGGAGTTGCCGTATGCGCAAGCCGTGGATGGTCGGGATGCTGGCCGGGTTGCTGCTGCTCGGCGCGTGCGGGGACCCCTCGTCCGGACCCGAGTCCGCGGCGCCGCCCGTCCCCTCGGCACCCAAGAACTCCTCGACCACGCATCAGCGGCCGGCCGCCACCCCCGAAGCCGGGCCCGGAACCGAGGCCGAGCCCCACAACGGGGCCGGCACCGGAACCAGTACCGGGGCACCCTCACAGCGTTCCCGCGCCACCGTCCTCTACCTCGGCGACTCCCTCGCCATGGAGAACCAGAAGGTCCTCGGCGGCCTGATGCGCGACGAGTTGAAGGCGCGCTACACCAGCGCCCCTTACTCGGGCACCACCCTCTGCGACTACCTGGAGGGCACGGGCGAGGACTCCCTCGTACCGCCGAAGGACAAGGCCGCCGCGCTGGTGCGTACGCTGCGGCCGGACTTCGTGGTGCTGCAGTTCTGGGGCAACGCGTGGGGCTACACGCCGTGCATGGACGGCATCACCTACGACAAGGCACGGGCCAAGTACCTCACGCGCTACACCGACGACGCGCGACGGCTGACCGACCAGATCGCGGGCGCGGCGGGCGGGGGCCGGCCGCAGGTCGTCTGGGTGCTCCAGGGTCCGGACCCCATCACGCCCGACCGAGTGCGACGCGTCAACACGGTCTACGAGCGGCAGGCCGCCGCCTCCGGGGACCTGCTCGCGGATGCCGGCAAGGCGGTGAGCCCGGCCTCGGCCCGCTACACCTGGACCCAGTACCTGCCGTGCACCGCGTACGAACGCGAGCACACGCCGTACTGCACCCAGCTGGGCAGCGGCCGCACAGCCCTGCACCGCGACGACGACTACCTGCACTTCTGTATGGCTCCGACCACCTCGACACCCAAGCCCTGCCCGGTCCGCTCCCCCGGCATCCTGCGCATCACCCGGGCGATCACGCGGGCCGTGGCCTCACAGCTGGACTGACCCCTGCGGCCCGGTCCCAGGTGCCCGCGGTGACCCCCCGTTCGCGCAGTACGGTCTTGCGGACCTTGCCGGTCTCGGTGAGCGGCAACTCCGGGACGGTCTCGATGAACCGGGGCACGGCGAACGCGGGCAGCTCACGCTCGCAGTGGCGCACCAAATCGCGAGGGTCCAGGACACTCCCCGGTCGCGGGAGCACCGCCACCATGACCTCGTCCTCCGCCAGTTCCGAGGCCACCGGGAAGGCCGCGGCATCGGCGACCGCGGGATGTGAACGGACCGCCGACTCCACCTCGTACGAGGAGATGTTCTCGCCGCGGCGTCGGATGACGTCCTTGACCCGGTCGACGAAGCGGTACGAGCCGTCGGGTTCGCGGATCACGCGGTCGCCCGTGCGTCGCCAGGAGGCAGGATGCCGTTCGGGGCCTCCCAGATAGCCGGTGGAGAAGGCGGATCGCCGATGGCTGCGGACCAGCAGCTCACCGGCTGTCCCGTCCGGGACGGGAGCGAGGTGTTCGTCGACCACGCGGGCGGAGAAGCCGTCGCGCAGCGTGCCGATGCGGCCGGGGCGTTGGGTTTCCGGGGTCGATCCGATGACGAGGTTCGTCTCCGTGGAGCCGAACCCGTCGACGAGGCTGACGCCGAAGCGCTCGCGGAACGGCTGCCACGCGGAGGCGGGCGTGGCCGGTGAGAGGCCGCGCCAGGCGCGGTGCGCACGGTCGTGCGGGCCGGGTGGCTGAGCCAGCAGCATGGGCGCCATCGCGCCGAGCAGGTACACGGCGGTGGCACCGGTCTCCGCCACCTGGTCCCAGTACCGCGTGGCGGAGAACCGCTCCCCGATGACGCAGGTGGCGCCCACGGTCATGGCATGCGCGAGCGTGTTGAGGGCGTTGGTGTGGAACAGCGGGAGGCAGGTGTGGAGCACGTCGTCGGCGGTGAGGCGCAGCGAGTCCGCGACGTTGCGGCCCCACCAGACGGTCTGGGCCTGGGGGCAGCGCACGCCGCGCGGAGTCCCGGTGGTTCCCGAGGTGAACAGGACGAAGGCGGTGTCGTCCGGGCGGACGGACGGCGACGGGATCGCGGGGGCCTCACCCGGCGCCGGGACGTCGTCCCCGCCCACGACCCACAGCGTCCCGCGGAAGCCGGCCGCCACGACCCGGTCCGCCGACTCGGCCTCTGTGAGCAGGAAGGACGGCTCCGCCTCGCGCAGGACGTGCCGCAGTCCCTGGCCGCGCAGGGCGGTGTTCAGCGGTACCAGGACGGCGCCGAGCCAGGCGCAGCCGAGGATCAGGTCGACGAACTCGATCCGGTTGCCGACCATGACGGCGACGCGGTCGCCCGGCCGACAGCCGCGCGCCGCGAGCGCTCCGGCCGTCTCGGCCGCCGCCCTCCGGGCCTGCCGGTACGTCCGTGACACGTCACCCAGGCGCAGGAAGACCCGGTCTCCGAACTCCTCGGCGGCCGCGGCCAGGAGTCCGGGCACGGTCATGGCGCTCGTCACGGCACTCGGCTGTCCGTTCGGTGCGGCGCCCGGTTGCCCGTTCACCTCAGAACCCGGTTGCCCGTTCACCTCAGCACTCCGCCGGCGCGGAGGTGCCGGATCCGTTCCGGGGTCAGCCCCGCCACGTCGCGCAGTACCGCGTCGGTGTCGGCGCCGAGTACGGGCGCGGGCTCGCGGATACCGCCGGGGGTCCGGGTGAGGGTGATCGGAACGCCTTCGTGGAGGAAGGCGCCCGCGACCGGATGCTCCTGGTGCACGTAGAAGCCGCGGGCACGCAACTGCGGGTCGTGTTCCACAAGTTCCCGACCATCCTGCACGGCGCCGGCGGGGACACCGCGCGCCTGGAGCTGTTCGACGGCGGCGTCGGCGGACATCCCGCGGGCCCAAGTGCCGAGCGCCCCGTCGACCAGGGCGGACTCGCGCCTGCGGGCCTCGGCGGTACGGGTCCGCTCGTCGGTGGCGAGACCGGGGCGGCCGATGACCTCGCAGAGGGCCGTCCATTCGGTGTCGTCGCGCACGCTGACGGCCAGCCAGCGGTCGGCGCCCAGGCACCGGTACACGCCCTGCGGGCTCCAGCGCGGGTGGGTGTTGCCGGCCGCCCTCGCCGCCGTCCCGCGCAGGACGCTCGTGCCCATGTGGGCGGTGATCGCCTCCAGTTGGGACAGGTCGATGTGCTGGCCGCGCCCGGTCTCGGCACAGTGTTCCAGCGCGGCGATCGTGGCGAGCGCCGCCTGGAGGCCCGCCACGATGTCTCCGTGGCCGTAGATCACCCCGACGACGTCGTCCGGTCCCCAGCCGGTCAGCCCGGTCAGCCCCGAACTGGCCGACACGGTGTCCGCGTACGACACCCAGTCGTTGCGCGGGCCGGTGTGTCCCATGCCGGACATGCTGACGTACACGATGTCCGGGTTGATCGCACGCAGCGCCTCGTGTCCCAGGCCGAGCTTCGTCATGACCGTGGAGCTGAAGTTCTCCACGAGGACGTCGCAGTGGGCGATGAGGTCGCGGAGTACGGCGACCCCCTCCTCGGTGCGGGTGTCCAGCGCGAGGCTGCGCTTGTTCCGGTTGACCTCGTTGAAGTAGCCGTTGGTGTTCGGGTCCGTGTGGGGTCCCCGGGAGAGATGCATGAAGGGTGCGAACCGCGTGGGGTCCGGCCGGCCCGCGGACTCGACTTTGATCACTTCGGCACCGTGGTCGGCCAGGATCTTGGTGCAGTACGGGCCGGCGAGCACCCAGGTCAGGTCCAGGACGCGGACACCGTCCAGGGCGGGCCGTACGGGTTCGTCGGCCGCCGGTTCCGTACGGGTGCGCGCCGGGCGGGGCGGGTCGTCGAGGAGGTTCTGGTCGTCGCCCTGGCCCGGTGCGACGAGTTCCGTCCTGCGCCGGCCTTCGGGGAACGCGAAGGGAAAGCCGAGGTCGGTCCGCTCCCCGTCGAGTGTCGTGACCCGGGTGAAGAAGTCGCGGGCCGCGAGCTGCGGGTTGTCCGGCAGCTCGTGGGGCAGGTCGACGGCGGCCCAGGGCAGCTTTCTGGCCTGGGCCTGTCGGGCGAACTCGGCCTTCGGCCGGGTGCCCACGAAGTCCTGGACGACCTTGAAGACGTGGTCCTGGTGCTTCTTGCGTTCGACCGGGTCCTGCCAGCGCGGCTCAGCGAGGTCGGCGTCCGCCTTCTCCTCGCGCAGCCAGTCGAGCAGCGCGTCCCACATGCGGGGGCTGCCGCCGAGCCCTCCGCCCAGGTGGCCGTCGGACGCGCGGAACAGCCCGTGCGGCACCAGTGGATGCACTCTGCCCGGGCGCGGCGGGACACGGTCCTCGTGCAGGTAGGCGAGGGCTCCGGCCTCCAGGGCCGCCGCCACGCACGCCTGCGCGGAGACGTCGATGAGCTGTCCCGGTCCGCGGCGCCGGGCGCGCAGGCCGAGCAGGGCGGCGATCGCCGCGTTGACGCCCGCGAGTTGCTCGGCCTGGTTCTCCGGGAGCCGCAGCGGCGGACCGTCGGGGTCGCCGACCTGCGCAAGCATCCCGCCCAGCGCGGCCACCACGAGGTCGGTGCCCTGCCAGTCGCTGCGGGGGCCCACCAGCCCGAACGGAGTGACGCGTACGTGCACGAGCTGGTCGAGTCCGGCGGCGGCCGCCTCCGCCCCGTGCGCGGTGCCGTCGAGCAGGATGTCGGCGCCCCGCAGCAGTCGGCGCAGCCGCACGGTTCCGGCGGGCGCGGCGAGGTCGATGCTCACCGAGCGCTTCCCGGCGTGCCAGTGGACGAACGCGGCGCCGCCCTGCTCGCGGCGGGTCTCGTCGCCTTCCGGTGGCTCGACCAGCACCACCTCGTGACCGAGACCGACCAGCAGCCTGCCGGCGAAACGGGCGAACGGGCTGGACAGTTCGACGACACGCGGAGCCTGCTCGCTCACGTTTCCTCCACGGAGAGTCGGTTGAGCGTCAGTGGTGGCGTTGGTCCAGGAAGCCGGTGACGACGCTGTGGTAGTCGTGCGGCCGTTCCTCCTGCGGATGGTGGGAGGCCTCGCTCATGACGTGCAGGCTGCCCCTGGGGACCATGCGGGCCAGCATCAGCGGGTAGTCCGGGGTCAGGAACGCGTCGTACATGCCCCAGAGGAAGAGGGTCGGCGCGGTGATGCGGCCGAGTTCGGCGGTGAGGTCCTGCCAGTCGCCGCGGGGGTTGTCGGAGGCGCCGGCGAGCGCGGTCTCCTCGGGGTCCAGGCTCTGCTCGAAGCGGAGCGTCACCGTGCCGTCGGGGACGGCGTCGGGGTCGTACCACTCCAGGCGCGCGATCAGCTCGCGCATCTTCTCCCAGGTGGGGCCCGTTCCGCCGTAGTAGCGGTCGCGGGCGTTGCGTCCGCGACGGCCGCCCTCCGGGAGGGGAGCGAGCGGACCGTGGAAGACGGGCATGCTGCCGGTGATCGCCAACGACCGCACGCGCTCCGGGTACCTGGCCGCCAGGTTGAGCGCGATCGTGCCGCCCCACGAGTTGCACACGAAGTCGGCCCGCTCGATGCCGAGGGTGTCGAGGAGTGCCACGGTCCTGGCCGCGTGGTAGTCCCACATGGGGCCCTCGATGACGGGCTTCGCGGACTTCCCGTACTGCAGGATGTCGACGAGGAGGCACCGGCGGTCCGCGGCGAACAGCGGTGCCACCTGCCCGAAGTCGGACCATCCGGTGCATCCGGGGCCGCCGCCGTGCAGGAAGACGGTGGGGCTGCCCTCCCCCAGCTCGACATAGTGGTATTTGACGCCGTCCGCTTCCGCGTAGCTGCCCTCCGGGGGCACCTGGATGTCCATGATCTCCATGCTCCGATGGTGTGATGGGGGCCGGTTCTGCCCAAGCGGACCGGTCCGCTGAGCGGGCCATTGCGCTGAGCGGTCCGGTCCGGGGCGGTCCGCGACGGGCGTTCCATGTGGGCGTTCCATGGCAGCCGTTTCATGACGGCAGTCGGCTCTGCGGTGTTCACCCGAGATCGAGGACCACCTTGCCGACGGCCTCCCCGGTACGCAGCCGCTCCACGGCCTGTGCCAGGTCGTCGAGGCCGTGACGCTCGATCGCCAGGGTCAGGGTCCCCGCCCGCAGATCCGCCAGCAGCCGCTCGGCGTCCGCGGCGACCTCCTTGCCCCGCGTCATCAGGTTGACGGGCAGCAGCGACACGTCGGCCAGGAGGAAGTCCGCGAGGTCCACGCCGAACTCGCGGCCCGCGGTGTAGCCGACGAGGGCAGCACGTCCGCGTGGACGGACCAGAGGGAGGGCGTCCCGCAGTACCGGGCCGCCCACGGTGTCGACGAGCACGTCGACCGGTCCGCCCACCGACTCCGGGGACAGCTCGGCCGCCAGGACCGCCTTGGCGGGAGCGGGGACGTGGCCGAGCTTGGCCGCCCGGCCGACCACTCCGACCACCTCGGCGCCGGCCCGTGCCGCGACCTGCACGGTCAGCGCGCCGACGGCACCCGCCGCGCCGGTCACCATGACCCGCTCCCCCGGTTGGACCGCCGCGACCGCGTGCACGGCGGCCCAGGCCGTGCCGGCCGGTGAGAAGTAGCTGCACGCCAGAGCGGGGTCGATGTCCTGTGGGACCACCTCCACGGCAGCGTCCGGTACCAGCACGTGCTGCGCCCAGCAGCCGTCCCGCCGCATGCCGAGCCCCTTGCCGCCGAGCCTGACCAGGCTGCCCTCGGGGTGCGTGTCCGAGGCGAGCACGACGCCGCACCCGGTGGTGCCGGGCACGGCCGGGAGTTCCGGCAGGACGCCGAACCTGCCGTCGACGATGTTGAGGTCGAGGTGGCCGACCTGGGCCGCCCGCATCCGTACGAGGGTGTGGCCGGGCCGTGGCTCCGGCACCGCCCGTTCCAGCAGCCGCGGCAGCGCGCCGAACCGCTCCAGGACCAGGGCACGTGACGTCCTGCCGCCGCCGGTTTTACTCACTGATGCACTCATTGATGCACTCATTGATGCACTCACGGATTCGCTCACAGCTTCACTCCGTACCTGCGCAGGGCCCGTGAGGCGACGATCCGCAGGACGCGGTCGAAGACGAACCCAAGGATTCCCAAGGTGATGATTCCGACGAAGACCCAGTCGATCCGCCCGTAGTTTCGGGAGGTCCAGATCAGCGATCCGAGCCCGACCTGGGCGGCGACGATCTCGGCGGAGACGATGGTCAGGAAGCTGTTGCCCATCGCGAGCCGTGCGCCGGTGACGATGTGCGGCACGGCCGACGGCAGCACGATCCCCCGCAGGATCTGCCCGCGGCTCGCGCCCAGACTGGCCGCGGCGCGCAGCTTCGACTCGCTCACCGCCATCACGCCGGCACTCGTGTTCAGGGTGACGATGAAGACGGCCGTGTAGAAGATCAGGACGACCTTCGACGACTCGCCGATGCCCAGCCACACCACGGCCAGGGTCACGAAGGCGACCGGCGGGATGAACCGGAAGAACTCGATGTACGGCTCCAGGAACTGCCGCACGATCCTGATCTGTCCGACGAGGAGGCCGACCGGTGCGCCCACGAGCACGCCGAGTCCCCAGCCGATGAGGATCCGGCGCCCCGAGGCGATGACCGAGTTGGTGAGTGTGCCCTCGCGCGCCAGCTCCCCGGCGGCGTCGAGGGTCTCCTGCGGGGAGGCGACCAGGGCGGAGCCGTAGTGCGTCGCCAGCAGTTGCCAGACACCGATTCCGACGACGACGGACAGCGCGTACACGCTGAGGGCACGCAGGCTCCTCGCTGTCGTCCCGACCGGGCGGCGCCGGGTCTGCGGGGTGGCGGCGCCTGCCGCTGCGACGGTCATCGGACGCTCCCCTTGAGGTCGATGTCTCGCTTGATGCCTCGTTTGATGTCTTCCTTCATGTCCTCGTTCATGTCTTGGTCGAGGCCCTGGTCGTGGAGGGTTTTGCGGACCTCTTCGCCGATGTCCGTCCGCAGCGCGCGGCGCAGTTCGGCAGCGGCCGGGTCCGCCTCGTCCCGGGGCCGGGGCAGGTCCACCGGGTACACGGACTTGACCGAGGCCGCCGGGCCCGCTGTCATGACGGCGATCCGGTCGGCCAGCAGGATCGCCTCGTCGATGTCGTGGGTGACGAAGACGACGGTGCAGCCCGAGGCGCGCCAGATGCGGTCCGTCTCCTCCTGCATCACCTGCCGGGTCTGCGCGTCGAGCGCCCCGAACGGCTCGTCCATCAGCACGACGCCCGGTTCGTTGGCCAGGACCCGGGCGATCTGCACCCGCTGGCGCATGCCTCCGCTGAGCTGGCCGGGAAACCGGTCCGCGCAGTGGCGCAGCCCCACCAGGCCGAGGTATTCGTCGGCCAGCTTCGTCTGCGCAGCGCGCGTCGCACCGCGCATCCGCGGGCCGAACGCCACGTTCTGCCGCACGGTCATCCAGTCGAACAGCGCCTCGCTGCTCTGGAACACCATGCCGAGGCCGGGATCAGGTCCGGTGATCGGGGCGCCGCCGACCCGGAGGTCGCCCTCGTCCACGGCGACGAAGCCCGCCATCGCGGACAGCAGGGTCGACTTGCCGCATCCGCTCGGACCGAGCAGACAGAGAAACTCCCCGGCGGCGATGTCCAGGGAGATGTTCCGTACGGCCTGGAAGGAGCCGAAGCGGATGCCCACGCCGTCGACGGACAGCGCCGCTCCGCGCCCCGGCCCGGAGCCGGCCTCCCGAACGGCTTCGGCGGGGGTGAGCGCTGCGGGATCGGTGAAGAGGGGTTCTGTGCTGGAGCGTTTCGCCATGAGCACCTCGGTGGTTGGGGAGAGACCGCCGGTTCCGGCAGTTGATCGGGGTGCGGCCCGGGGATGGGCGCACCGTAGAACGCCCCGCATCGCGCACGCATCGAAGAGGGTCCGCTGAGCGGGACACACGAACGAAGCCATCCCGGTGGCGGGCGCACCGACACCCGATGACGCCTACGCGGACGGCGACACCGGCCGACACGTACGCGGTACAGCGACACCCGCCCACACGTACTCGATGCGGCGATTTCCCGGCGTTCGCACCGTGCGGTCTGCTCAGCGGGACAGGTCCCTTGGGCGGATCGGCCGGGTCCCCGCATGCTCGCAATCACCGTTCAGCCGGCAGCAGGAGGACACGCACGATGACGGTCGAGGACTCGCCCGACGCAAGGACCCCCGTCCGGAACCGCCGCAGAACAGCGGGAGAACCGGGCCGCCAGGACTGGGCGTCATGGCCCCACTACGACGCGGCGGGCGCGGGCTTCCGCGGCTACTGGTACCCGGTCACCTGGTCCAGCCAGATCACCGGCAAGCCGCTCCCGTTCACGATCTGCGGTGAGCGGATCACGCTGATCCGGGACGGCGGCACGGCCTACGCGCTGCACAACCGCTGCCCGCACCGCGGCGTACCGCTGTCCGAGGGCGACCAGCAGTTTCCCGGCACCGTCAGCTGCCCCTACCACGGCTGGACCTTCGACCTGCCCACCGGCAAGCTCGCCGCCGTCATCACCGACGGGCCCGGCTGTCGGCTGACCGGCAAGGTGGCGGTGCGCACCTACGCCGTCGAGGAGCGCCTCAGCATGGTGTGGGTGTACATCCCCCTCGCCGACGAGGAGCCTCATCCGATCGACTCGCAGCTCCCCGAGGAGCTCGTGGACAACGCCTTCGTGATGGGCGGCCGGATCGACCCCCGCAGCGGCAACTGGCGTTTCGCCTGCGAGAACGGCTTCGACGAGGGCCACGCCAAGTACCTGCACCGCACGGCTCTGTGGCGGCTGTTCAAACCCATGCCGACCTGGAACATCACGCGGATCGTGCCGAAGGGCCGCTGGATCTTCCGGGTGCAGGACGACGTCCACTGGGAGGCCGACTTCCCGGGGGTCGGCCACTGGACCAACAAGCGCTGGTGGAAGAAACGGCCGCCGAAGGAGACCTTCAACATCGGCAACACCGGGAAACCCGACCGGGTCGACCCGGTGATCGAGGCCCAGGAGTTCCCCGGCTTCGCGTCACTGTCCATGCCGGGCGTGCTGCGCATCGCGTATCCCAACTTCATCCACTACGAGTTCTACGTTCCGGTCGACGAGGACAACCACCGCTATGTCGGCGTGATGGTCAACTTCACCGAGGGCTGGGACACCCTGCGCTTCTACGCCAAGTACCTGGGCGCGATCCGCTGGCTGTTCCACGGCCAGTTCTCCGGCCAGGACGCGTGGATGGTCGACATCACCGACGCGCCCCCGGAGAAGCTCTACCGCCCCGACATCTCACTGACCGCCTGGCGCAACCTCAGCGAGGAGGAGTACGGCAAGAAACTGGCCGGCTCCGGCACCGAGACCCGAGAGAAGGGGGCCTGACCATGGGCCGCACCGTGCTCACCCTGCTGGTCGGGGCCGCGATCGCCGTCGGGCTCCCGCTGGCCAGGAGGCGCTTCGAGCGCACCACCATGACCCAGGTCCACCGGATCAACCAGTGAGCGCCGACGAGTCGGCGGGGCTGGACGGCCGGCGCGGCGTCTGGGCCGAGGAAGCCTGGCGGCACGTCACCGGCGACCGGCTGCGCGAGCTGATCATCGGGCTCGTCGACATCCCCAGCCCCACGGGGGACGAGGGCCCGCTCGCCGAACACATCGCCGCCACCCTGACGGCCGCCGGCTGCCGGGCCGCGGTCCAGCCCCTCGACGACCAACAGGCCAACGCCTGGGCCCGGCTCGACGGCGACGGTACCGGCCCCGATCTCATGCTGTACGCGCCCATCGACACCCTGACCGTGGGCGAGGAGAGCGAGGACCTGCCCTGGATCGGCCCGGAGCTGCGGGACGACATGCGTCCGCGGGCCACCGTGTACGACGACCTGGTCACCGGCCTGGGAGCCTCGAATCCGAAGGGGCACGCCGCCTGCGTGATGATGGCCGCCGAGGCGATCGCGCTGGCCGGGATCCCGCTCACCGGGGACCTGGTGGCGGCGTTCGGCGCGGGCGGCATGCCCACCAACGCGCGGCCGGGCACGCCGAGGCACAACACGGGTCAGGGAGTGGGCTGTTCGTTCCTCCTCGAACAGGGCGTGTGGACCGACTACGCGGTCATCGCCAAGCCGGGCTGGACGGTCTCCTGGGAGGAGGTCGGCCTCGTCTGGTTCGAGGTCACCGTCCGCGGCACGCACACCTATGTCGGCTCGCGCCACCGGCTCCCGTACGACAACGCGATCGCCCGCGCCGGTGAGGTCGCCCGGCAGTTGGAGGAGTGGTTCGTCGAGTACGCCCGGCGCCACACCGGCGGCACGGTCGCGCCCCAGGGCATCGTGGCCTCCGTACGCGGCGGCTGGCCCCGCATGGCGGCGGTGACCCCGGCTGCCTGCACCCTCATGGTGGATCTGCGTATCGGCCCCGACACGACGCCTATGCAGGCCAAGCGGGAGTTCGCCGCCGCGCTGGACGCCATCCGCGACCGGACGCCCGGGGTCGACGTCACCGCCGAGATGGTCCTCGCCGTCCCCGGTACACGGACCGACCCGGACAACTGGATCCGCCGCAGCGCGACGGCCGCGTGGGAGGCGTCCGAAGGGCGGCCGCACGACGTGGTCCGCGGCAACAGCGGCGCCACGGACGCCAACATCCTGCGCGGACGCGGCATCCCCACCGTGCGGGTCGGTATGCCGAAGGTCGCGGAGGCTCCGTTCGACATCGACTTCGCGCGCGGCATGAACACCGTCTCCGTACGGGCCATGGAGCAGCTGACGCGCCAGCTGATCCGTACGGCCGTCGACACCGCCACCCGGTCCCGCGCGGAACTGGGACTTGAGCCGGAGTCGGAAGGGAAGCGAGCATGACCGAGATCGTCCTGGGTGTGGGCGCGTCGCACAGCACGCTGATGAACACCCACTGGGAGGAGACGCTCCACAGGGATCGCGCCGAACGGTTCCGGGACGCGCTGCGGTCGGCGCGTGACGAACTGGCCGCGGCCCGGCCCGACACGGTGATCCTCGTGGGTTCCAACCACTTCCGGGGGTTCTGGCTGGACCTGATCCCGAGTTTCACGATCGGCGTGGGCGAGTGTGTCGCGAGCGGCGAGTCCGGCACCCCGAAGGGGCCGCAGCCGGTGGACGTACCGCTCGCCCGGCACATCGCGGGCTCCCTGGTGGAGAACGGCCGTTTCGATCCGGCCTTCTCGGCACGGCTGCAGATCGACCACGGCCAGTCGCACGCCATCCAGTACCTGCTCGACGGGCTCGACGTGGAGATCGTGCCGCTCGTCGTGAACGTCTTCGCCCCTCCCCTGCCCACCCTGGCGCGCTGCGAGCAGTTGGGCCGGGCGATACGGGACGCGGTGCTGGCGTTCCCGGCGGACCGCCGCGTCGCGGTGATCGGCTCCGGCGGTCTCTCGCACCGGCTGCCGTGGCCGGACTGGCGCGACCCGCACGGCGACGACGAGGAGTTCATGGTCGGCGCCTGGCTCGACGGCCGGGAGAACTGGCAGGAGTACGACGTCAGGCGCCGCGAGATCATCCGGGCCGCGGAGGCCTCGCTCAACCCGGAGTTCGACGAGGAGTTCCTGTCCCTCGTACGGCGCGGCGAGACGCACCGCGTCACCGAGTACACCACCGAGGAGCTGGGGAAGGCGGCCGGCAACGGGGCGCAGGAAGTGCGCACCTGGCTGGTCATGTCGGCGCTGCTCGACCACGTCCCCGGCCGGCCGCTGGCGTACGAGCCCATACCCGAGTGGCTCACCGGGATGGCCGTCGCCGTCCTCGACCCCGCACACCCCCAACACCCCCAGGAAGGGACGTCATGAGCATCTGGACCGAACTGTCGGGCATCGACTACCGGCACGCGTACGTCGAAACCGGTGGCTACAGGACCCGCGCCCTGCAGGCGGGGCCCGAGGACGGCGAGCACGTGGTCTTCCTGCACGGCACGACCGGCCATCTGGAGGCGTTCGTACGCAACATCCCGGCGCACGCCTCGGCCGGCTACCGCTGCCACGCCATCGACATGCTCGGCCACGGATACACCGGCAAGCCGGACCGTCCGGGCGAGATCCCGGCCTACGTCGAGCACCTGACGGCCTACCTCGACGCGGTGGGCGCCGAGCGGGCGCATCTGGTCGGGGAGTCACTGGGCGGCTGGGTGTCGTCCTGGGCGGCGAGCGAGTTCCCCGACCGGGTCGCTTCCCTCCAGCTGCTGTGCATGGGCGGTACGAAGGTCAACCCCAAGGTGATGGAGCGGCTCAAGACATCGACCCGCGACGCCGCCCTCAAGGACGACCTCTCCTACACCAGGGAGCGGCTGCGGCTGCTGTGGGCCGACTGGGACGAGGAACTGGGCGAGGAACTGACCCGGGTGCGGTACGAGATCTACCACCACCCGGAGTTCCAGCGGAACCTGCACAACCTGCTGGCCCTGCAGGAGCCCGAGGCGCGCGAACGCAATCTGCTCCGCCCCGACCGCATGGCGCGGATCAAGGCCCCGACCCTGGTGGTCTGGGGCAACAAGAACCCGCTCGGCGACGTCCCGGAGGCCGAGGCGATCACCGCCGCGATCCCCGGGGCCCGCCTTGAGGTGTTCAACGAGTGCGGACACTGGCCGCAGCACGAGAAGGCCGATCTCTACAATCCGCTGAGCCTGGCCTTTCTCGCCGAGTCGTCGTGAGGTGCCTGCCATGACCGTCATCCCGATCGAGCACGCCGTGGCGCGGTCCGCGCCGGCCCCGGCCTCCTCCGCTCCTTGTCCCGACTCCTCTCCCTCTCCCTGCCCCGTCGCCCCGCCCTGTCCCGCCACTCCTGATTCCGTCGCCCCTCCTGGTCCCGACCCGATGAATTCCGTCCTCGGCAAGGTCAGGCCCATCCTTGAGGCGTTCACCGTCGACGACGACTCCCTCTCGCTGGCCGACCTCGTGCGCCGTACGAGCGTGGCGAAGGCCACCGTGCACCGGCTCTGCCAGGAGCTGGTCGTCTGGGGGCTGTTGGAGAGGGCGGACTGCAACTACCGGCTGGGGCTGCGGCTGTTCGAGATCGGCCAGCGGGTGCACCGGCAGCGAATCCTGCGCGACGTGGCCCAGCCGTACATGGAGGACCTTCTGCTGGCCACCCGGGAGACCATCCACTTCGCGATCCACGACGGACTCGACGTCGTCTACCTGGAGAAGATCCTGCCCCACCGTGGCCTGAGCGAGGAGTCCCGGGTGGCGGGCCGGCTCCCGCTGTACTGCACCGCCACCGGCAAGGCCATCCTCGCCTTCTCCCCCGCCACCCTGTTCGGTGAGGTGGTCAGGAACGGGTTGAAGCCGTTCACGCGCCGCACGATCACGTCGCCCGGTCTGCTGCGCGGTCAGCTGGAACGGATCCGGGAGCAGGGCATCGCCACCGAGGCGGAGGAGATCCGGCTCGGCTACATGAGCATGGCCGTGCCGGTCTTCGGCCGGCAGGACGCGCCGGTGGGCGCGCTGTCCATCACCGCGCCCACGTACCGCGTGGACGCCACCGCGCACGCGAGCGCGCTGCGCGCCGCGGGTCTGGGCATCGGCCGGTCGTTGCGGGCGGCCCTGTGAGCGCGCTGGACGACGTACTGTCCCGGTCCCGTGGACTCATCGGCAGGTGGGAGGCCGAGGACTGCGGGACGGTGACCGTCAAGGACTTCTGCCGGTACGCGGCGGCGGTCGACGACATCGGCTACGTGCGGCGGGCGCGGGCCCGTGAGGCGGCCGGGGAACCGGTCGAGGCTCCGCCGCTCTTCCTCGCGGCGACGATGAGCTGGGAGGACGGACCCGCCGAGGAGGATCTGCGGCCCGACGGCCTGGCCGTCCGGGAGTCGCCCTGCACCCAGGGCCTCCCGGTCCGTCAGGTGCACGGCGGGCAGTCGGTACGCCTGACCCGGGCGCCCCTCGCGGGCACCCGGGTCACCGCGTCGCGTGCGGTCACCTCGGCCGAGCTGAAGCACGGCCGGTCCGGTGACTTCGTCCTGCTCGGTCTGACCACCCGCTTCACCTCGCCGGACGGGAACGAACTGACCGTCGTGGCCGAGTCGGTCGTCGTCCTGGAAGCCCTGGCCGTCCCGGACGTCCAGGACGCCGAGGACGCCCCGAAGAGCGGAGCCGCCCCGTGAACACCCCTGCCGTCGGCGACGTCTGCCCCTCGCGCCGGTACACGCACAGCAGGCTGCAGCTGTTCCGGTTCAGCGCCGTGTCGTGGAACTCCCATCGCATCCACTACGACGCCGACTTCGCCGCGTCGGAGGGTTTCCCCGACGTGGTCGTGCAGTCCACGCTGCACGGTCAGACGCTCACCCGGTACGCGCTGGAGTGGGCCGGGCCCGACGCGCACCCGGAGTCGGTGAGCTGGCGCAACGTCACGACCGCCGTGGCCGGCGAGCCCCTCATCTGGACCGCGACCGTGCGTACGGTGGCGCCCTGCGACTCGGGGGTGCGGGTGACGCTCGACGTCCGCGTGCTCAAGGACGACGGCGGTCCCTGCGTCACAGGACACGTCGATCTCACCTGCCGTGCTGCTCGTACCAGCCCTTCAGCAGCACCGTCCCGAGATCCGGCGACTTCTTGATCAGCTTCTGGTCCACGAAGAAGTCGACGATTCTGCGCGACTCGGTGACATCGGCGTCACCGAGGCCGCGAGCGGCGAAGGTGATCTCCGGCAGCACCTTCCTCGTCTCCGCGACGGGGAGTTTGACCTGCTTCCTGGCTGCCTCGGCCGCGGCGCCCGGGTCGTCGGTGACGAGCTTGTCCGCGGCCGCGACCGCCTTGAAGACCTTGCCTGCGACGTCTTCGTTGTCCTTGAGCCACTTCTGGTCGGCGAGCAGCCACTGCACGTACTTCACCCCGAAGTCGCCGATGCGCCCCTCGATGTGGCCACCCGCCGCGGCGCCCCGGGCCGCCCACGGCTCGAACAGGACGTACGCGTCGATCGAGCCCCGCTCCAGCAGTCCGGGTATCTCCGGCGGTGAACTCTGCAGGATCTTCACGGACTTCGGGTCGATGCCGTGGTGGCGAAGATACGCGTGGGTCGCGTAGAGGCCGAGGCCCGGGATCGACGCCATGGTCCTTATCTGTTTCGGGGAGGTGATGCCGTCCCGCAGGACGACCTTGAGATAGCGGTCGGAGGACTGGAAGACACCCAGCGCCCGCAGGCCGGGGCTGCCGACCATCAGCGAGAGGGCGGTGGAGTCGGCGTTGGCCGCGATCTGCGCGGTACCGGCCGTCACGGCCTCGGTCGCCGCCGGACCGCCTTCGGTCTTCACCAGCTCGACGTTCACGCCCACCTTCTCGAAGAGCCCTCGTTCCTCGGCCAGGTACAACGGGGCGTACGAGGCGTCGACTCCCAGTGCGATACGCACCATGGGCTGCCCCGCCGCTCCCCCGCCGGCGGAGTCCACCGTGCCCGCCATGCACGCGGAGGAGAGGACCAGGGTCATGAGGGCAGCCGGCAGGCGCCCCCTTCTGACGTTGAGTGCGTCCATTCTGATGGTGAGTGCGTCCATGAGATTCGTCCTCCCGGACCGATGGAAGCGTCGTGTTCGCGCCACGCTCGCACCACGGGGCCGTTCGGCTTAAGCGATGTGTCCCGTCAGGCGGACCGGTTCCGTTGGGCGGTGGTCCGCCCGTCCATACGCTCCTGGCCATGAGCGTTTCTACTGATGAGCCGGTCGCCCCGGACGAGTCGTCGGTGCTCGATACCGACATCCTGATCATCGGCGCCGGCCCGTCGGGCCTGTACGGCGCCTACTGCGCGGGCTTCCGCGGACTGAGCGTCACGGTCATGGACATCCTCCCGCAGTGCGGCGGCCAGATCAGCGCGATGTACCCCGAGAAGCCGATCTTCGACATCGCGGGCCTCCCGGCGGTGCGCGGCCGCGACCTGGTCGACAACCTGGTCGCCCAGGCACAGCCGTACGGTCCCCGCTACCTCCTCGGACAGCGGGCACTCCATCTCTCCCACGGGGCGGACGGCCGGCCGGTCGTCCGCGGTGACAAGGGAACGACCGTGCGGGCCGGGGCGGTTGTGATCACCGGCGGGGTCGGGACCTTCACTCCCAGGCCGCTCCCCGCGGGCGAGGGCCATCTCGGCCGCGGCCAGGTCTACTTCGTGCCGGACCCGGCCGACCACGCCGGCCAGGACATCGTGGTCGTCGGGGGCGGCGACAGTGCCTTCGACTGGGCGGCGACGCTGGCCCCCGTCGCCCGGTCGGTCCGGCTCGTCCACCGCACGAACCGCTTCCGGGCCCATCGGGCGACGGTGGACAAGGTACGGGCCCTGGGCATCGAGATCATCACCGACTCCGAGGTGAGCGCCCTGCACGGGGCGTCACGGGTGGAGCGGGTCGAGGTCCGCCACCGCACCACGAAGGCCACCCGGCTGCTGTCGGCGCACACCGTCGTCGCAGCCCTCGGATTCATCGCCGACCTCGGCCCGCTGGGCGACTGGGGCCTGGCACTGCGGGCGAGGCGGATCGCCGTGGACCCGCGGATGGCCACCAACCTGCCCCGCGTGTTCGCCGCGGGCGACATCACCGACCACCCGGGCAAGGTGCGCCTGATCGCCGTGGGTTTCGGCGAGGTCGCCACCGCGGTCAACAACGCGGCCACCGTCATCGATCCGGAGGCAGCCCTGTTCCCCGGGCACTCCACGGACAAGGAGAACTGACATGGCGTACGTCATCGGGTCGGCCTGTGTCGACATCATGGACCGGTCGTGCATGGAGGAATGCCCGGTCGACTGCATCTACGAGGGCGACCGCAAGCTCTACATCAACCCGGTGGAGTGCATCGACTGCGGTGCCTGTGAGACGGCCTGCCCGGAGGAGGCCATCGCCGTCGACCGCCTCGCCGATCCGGAGTTCCGCTCCGACAACCGCCGTTTCTTCGAGGAACCGCTGCCGGGCCGCACGACCGCGCTGGGCACGCCGGGCGGAGCGAGCGCCGTCGGTCCCGTGGGCGTCGACACGCTTCTCGTCACCTCCACGGCGGGTGGTGCCCGATGACCGGCACGGAGGCGACCAGGGCGGCGGAGGTGACCAAGGCGGCCGATGAGCTGCGGGAGGCCGCGCGGACGCACACACCGTGCGCTCCTGTCCGCACGTTCCTCACCGGCATGGAGGCCGCCTATGCGGTGCAGCGGGCGAACGTCGAGCGCGGCACGGCGGCCGGGCGGCGGATCGTGGGCCGCAAGATCGGCCTGACCTCACCCGCCGTGCAAACCCAGCTCGGTGTGGACCAGCCGGACTTCGGGACGCTCTTCGCCGACATGGCGGTCCCCGAGGGAGGCCAGGTGGCGGCCGGGCGGCTGCTCCGGCCCAAGGTCGAGGCCGAAGTGGCCCTCGTCCTCGGCGCCGCACTTCCCCACCGCGACTGCACGGTGGTCGATGTGCTGCGCGCGACGGACTTCGCGCTGCCCGCCCTGGAGATCGTGGACAGCCGTATCGCCGACTGGGACATCAGCATCGTCGACACCGTCGCCGACAACGCCTCCAGCGGACTGTTCGTGCTCGGCGGCACGCCCGTACCGCTGACGGGCCTGGGCCTGCGCAGCGTACGGATGACGATGACCCGGGGCGGCGAGGTGGTGTCCGAGGGGACCGGCGCCGACTGCCTGGGCAGCCCGCTCAACGCCGCGGCCTGGCTCGCCTCGGCACTGGCCCGCATGGGTGACCCGCTGAGGGCCGGCGATCTCGTACTGACCGGGGCGCTCGGGCCGATGGCGGTCGCGGCTCCGGGTGACCGGTTCGAGGCACACATCAGTCAACTGGGCCGGGTGAACGTCGAGTTCACGGCAGAGGGAGACACAACAGAGGGAGAAGCATCATGACCGCCCGCGCCAAGGTGGCCGTCATCGGCTCCGGCAACATCGGCACGGATCTCATGATCAAGGTGCTGCGGTTGTCCGAGAGCCTGGAGATGGCCGCGCTCGCCGGAATCGACCCGGACTCCGACGGCCTCGCACGCGCCCGGCGTCTGAAGGTTGCCACCACCCATGAGGGCGTGGACGGTCTGGTGGCGCTGGACGAGTTCGCCGACGTGCGGATCGTCTTCGACGCCACGTCGGCGGGCGCCCACCGCCACCACGACCAGGTGCTGCGCGGTCTCGGGCGCACGGTGGTCGACCTCACCCCGGCCGCACTCGGCCCCTATGTGGTGCCGCCGGTGAACCTGGACGCCCATCTGGACAGCCCGAACGTCAACATGGTGACCTGCGGCGGACAGGCCACGATCCCCGTGGTCGCGGCGGTGTCGGCGGTGACTCCCGTGCACTACGGGGAGATCGTCGCCTCGATCGCCTCCCGCTCGGCGGGACCCGGCACCCGGGCCAACATCGACGAGTTCACCGAGACGACGGCCTCCGCGATCGAGCGGGTCGGCGGCGCGCGGCGGGGCAAGGCCGTCATCGTCCTCAATCCCGCCGAACCACCGCTGATCATGCGCGACACCGTGCACTGTCTGGTCTCGGAGTGCGACGAGGAGGCGGTCACCGCCTCGGTCGAGGCCATGGTCGGCCGCGTCCAGGCGTACGTACCGGGCTATCGCCTCAAACAGAAGGTGCAGTTCGAGCACATCGGCGCCGACGATCCGCTGCGCGCGCTCGTGCCGGCCGGCTCGACGCCCGTGAACTCGACGCCCGTGAAGGTGTCCGTGTTCCTGGAGGTCGAGGGCGCCGCCCACTACCTGCCGGCCTACGCGGGCAACCTCGACATCATGACGTCGGCCGCCCTGCGCACCGCCGAACGCCTGGCCGCACACCACTCAGGAACGACCGTGAAGGCGGCCCGATGACCACCCCAGAAGCCTCCGGCCGGGCGGTCCCGCCGGCCCAGGCAGCCCCGTTGTACATCCAGGACGTCACGCTGCGCGACGGGATGCACGCCATACGGCACCGCTACACCGTCGAGCAGGCCCGCACGATCGCCGCCGCCCTCGACGCGGCCGGAGTCAGCGCGGTCGAGGTCTCGCACGGTGACGGTCTGGCGGGCTCCAGCATCACCTACGGAGTCGGCGCCCACACCGACTGGGAGTGGATCGAGGCGGTCTGCGACGCCGTACGGCAGGCGGTCCCGACCACCCTGCTGCTGCCCGGCATCGGAACCGTCCACGACCTCGAGCAGGCCCACGCGCTGGGCATCCGTTCGGTGCGCGTGGCCACTCACTGCACCGAGGCCGACATCTCAGCCCAGCACATCGCCGCCGCACGGGAACTGGGCATGGACGTGGCCGGGTTCCTGATGATGTCCCACATGGCCGAACCGGCCGAACTGGCCGTCCAGGCACGGCTGATGGAGTCCTACGGCGCCCACTGCGTGTACGTCACCGACTCCGGCGGACGTCTCACCATGGACGGCGTCCGCGATCGCTTCCGCGCCTACCGCGACGTCCTGTCCCCGGACACGGAACTGGGCATCCACGCCCACCACAACCTGGGCCTGGGCGTGGCCAACAGCGTGGTCGCCGTGGAGAACGGCGTCACCCGCGTCGACGCCTCGCTGGCCGGGCAGGGCGCCGGGGCCGGCAACTGCCCCCTCGAAGCGTTCGTCGCGGTCGCCGACCTGATGGGCTGGGAACACGGCTGCGACCTCTTCCCGCTCATGGACGCCGCCGACGACCTCGTCCGCCCGCTCCAGGACAGGCCGGTACGTGTCGACCGCGAGACCCTCAGCCTCGGCTACGCGGGCGTGTACTCCAGCTTCCTGCGCCACGCCGAGGCCGCGGCCACCCGCCACGGTCTTGACACCCGCGCCATCCTCGTCGAGGTCGGCCGACGCCGGATGGTCGGCGGCCAGGAGGACATGATCACGGACGTGGCCCTGGACCTGGCGGCAGGGGGGCAGCAGAAATGACCGCCGAGCAAGCGCCCCGCAAGGGGCGCGGGGCTGTGACACATGCGGCTCCGCCGCCTGGGCGCGCCCAGCCACAACAGACCCGCAGCCATCGAACAACCCTTCCAGCGGAACGCTCGGCGCAGCCGGCGCCGCAGGACGCAGCGGGGGGCGCCAACCGCCCCCCGCTGCGCATAGGCGTCCGCATCCCCCCGTGCGACCGGGCCGACCGGGTGGCCGACACCGTGCGCCGCGCGGAGAAACTCGGCTTCGACGACGCCTGGTTCCCCGACTCACAACTGCTCTGGCGCGACGTGTTCACCACGCTGACCGCCGCCGCCCTGGGCACCGAGCGGATCGGCCTCGGGACGGCGGTCACCAATCTGGCGACGAGGCACCCCGCCGTCGTCGCGTCGGCCGCCCGCAGCGTGGCCGAACTCGCGCCCGGCAGGTTCACGCTCGGTCTCGGCGTCGGCAACAGCTCGGTCGGTCCCGTCGGTCTTCGGCAGACGACCTCGGCGGCGATGCGCGAGGGCTTCGGCATGCTGCGCGCCCTGCTCGACGGCGACGAGTGGGAGTTCGAGGGCAGGATCCGCTCCCGGTTGCGTGACCCGCGGCCCGGGCTGCCGCTCCAGCTGGCGGCGAGTGGGCCGAGGAACCTGCGGCTCGCCGGTGAGATCGCCGACGGCGTCATCCTTCTCAGCGGCATCTCCCCGGCCACGCTCGCGAGCGCCATCGCCCGGGTCCGGGAAGGCGCCGAGACGGCGGGCCGCGCGGCCGACGCCATACCGCTGACCGTTTCCGCGTTCTGCGCGGTGACCGACGACGTCGCGGCCGAGGCACGGCTGCTCAAGCCGATCTGCGCGTCGATCGCCCAGAACGGCGGAGCGCCCTTCCTCGCCCTGGCGGGGATCGACGTCGACGTACCTGCGGAGGTGGAGGGGATCTACCCGGACCTGGTGCACGCCGAGGACTGGGCCACGGCCGTCGAGGTCTGCTCGGCCTGGATCAGCGACGAGGCCGTGCTCCGCTTCGCCGAGGAGTTCTGCCTCTTCGGCTCCCCGGCCCGGATCGCGGAACGCCTCCAGGCCCTGCACGCCGCCGGAGTCACCGGTGTCCTGCTCCAGCACGTCGGCTCCTACGACCCGCCCGCCGCACTGATCGAGAGCGTGGGCGCCTCCGTACTGCCGGCTCTCCTCCCCTCCCCACGCGGAAAGGCGAACCCCCTATGACGGACAGGCCCACCACCGACAGCCTCACGGCGGACACCCTGCGACGGGGCTACGTGTCCAGCCCCTTCGGGCAGTTGCACTATGTGGAGTGCGGCACCGGCGAGCCCGTCCTGCTGCTCCACCAGACCCCGCGCTCCTGGACCGAATACCTCGACGTACTGCCCCTGGCCGGTACCGCGCACCGGGCCATCGCCATGGACACCCTGGGTTTCGGCGCGTCCGCGAAACCGGCCGGACCCCATTCCATCGAGCTGTTCGCCGACGCCGCGGTCGCATTCGTCGACGCCCTGGGCCTTGAGCGCTTCCATCTTGTCGGGCACCACACCGGTGGAGTCGTCGCGGTCGAACTCGCCGCCCGCCTCCAGGACCGTGTCGCCAGCCTGTTGCTGTCCGCCGCCCCCTTCATCGACGACGAGAAGCGCCGTACGGCGGCCGGGCGCAAACTCGTGGACCATGTCGTCCCCCGGCCGGACGGCTCGCACCTGCTGGAGCTGTGGAACCGGCGCCGCGACTTCTACCAGGAGGGCCAGGAGGCCGCCCTCAACCGGTTCATGATCGACGCGCTGACCGTCCTCGACCGGGTGGAGGAGGGCCACGAGGCCGTCCGGCGATACGTCATGGACCAGCGGCTGCCCCACGTCACGGCCCGCACGCTCGCGGTCTGCGCCCCGGGGGACCACTACTCGCTGCCCGCGCTGGAGAAGTTCGCCGCGGCGCTCGGCTGCGAGACCCGCGTCCTGTCCGGCGGCCATGTCCCCGTCCCCGAGCAACTGCCGGAGGAGTTCGCGAAGGTCGTGCTGGAGTGGACGGCTCGCGGCTGAGACGAGGCTGCGCGGGCCCACGGCATCGTGCCCCCGTGCACGAACAACAGGCCGACTCCACCGGGTCTCACCGGTGGGGTCGGCCTGTTGCGTAAGGCGGTCACTTCAGACCGATGTGGGCGCCGGGTCCGAGTGGCAGGTCGAAGCCGTAGAAGATGCCCAGGATCGCCAGCCACACCGTCATGAACGGCACCACGAAGATGGCGAGCCGGGAGATGAGTGTGCCGAGCCGGGCGTCGGGCTCGTACTGGCGGAGCATCGCCAGGATCAGGAACACGTAGGGGTTCATCGGTGTGATCACCCCGGTCGCCGAGTCACCGATCCGGAAGGCCGCCTGGGTGAGCGCCGGGCTCGTCCCCATCAGCATGAACGCGGGGACGAAGACCGGGCCGACCAGGGACCACAGGGCCGAGCCGGAGAGGATGAACAGGTTGAGGCAGGAGACCAGCAGAACGAACACCAGGATCGCCCAGAAGCCGGTCACGCCCAGCGAGTCGAACAACGCGGCGCTCTTCACCGCCAACAGCACACCGACGTTCGACCAGGTGAACAGGGCGATGACCTGGGCGGCGACGAACATCATCACGAGGTAGCCGGACATGGTCTTCACCGACTCGGTGACGGCCGTGGTCACATCCTCGGCACTGGTCAGCTGCTTCACGCTGAAGCCGTACGTCAGTCCGGCCAGCAGGAAGGCGCCGAACAGGACGGGGACGATGCCGGAGAGCAGCGGCGAGGGCACGAGGGCCCCTCCCTCGCCGCGCAGCGGCGCGCCTTCCGGCAGCCACAGGGCGAGCACCCCGGCCAGGTAGACGAGGACGACCAGCGCGGTGCGCAGCAGCGCCCGCCGCTGGACCGGCGTGAGGGTGAGGTCGTGGTCCTCGGGCTCCTCGCCGGCGGCCTCGTAGACGCCGAGCCGGGGTTCGAGAACCCGGCTGATGAGGAATCCGCCCACCGCGGCCAGTACGAGGCTGCTCGCGGCCGTGAAGAAGTAGTTGATGAGCAGATGGATGTCGAGGCCGTCGGCGGCCGGGAGCACCGAGGCCGCCTGCTGGGTGATGCCGACGTACAGGGCGTCGAGGGAGCCGATGGTGAACCCGGCCGCGTAGCCGGCGGTGACACAGGCGAAGCCGCCGATGAGGCCCGCGGCGGGGTGGCGTCCGGCGCTCTTGAAGACCAGGGCGGCCAGCGGGGGCAGCACGATGGCGGCGACGTCGCTCATCATGTGTGCCTGGCTCGCGATGAGCGCCACCGCGTACGGCAGCAGCGCGCGGGGCACCCTGGCCAGGGTGCCCCGCATCAGGGTCTCCAGCAGGCCGGTCTTCTCGCAGAGCCCCACCACCATGATCAGCACCACTACGGCGCCGATCGGGGGGAAGGTGGCGAAGTTGACGACGAGGTTCTCCACCAGCCACTTCACGCCGTCACCGGTGAGGAGGCCGGTGATGTGCTCGGTGTCGCCGCCGCCGGGGACCCGGACGGACACGCCGCCCAGGTCGAGCGCGGTGGACACGCAGGCGAGGAGCAGGAACAGCACGGAGAACAGCGCGACCGGGTTGGGCAGGGCGTTCCCGGCCCGCTCGATGAACGAGAGCACCCGGTCGAGGCCCGTGGCTCTCCCGGGGTCCGGGGACTTGGTGGGTGGCGGCGCGGGGAGGCCGGTCTGTGAGGACATCAGGGCCGCCTTCCGGTGGGGAGGGTGTCTGCGGCCGGGGCCGGGAGGTCCAGGAGGTCCTTGCGGACGGCGCCGCCCTGGACGACGCAGACGATGTTGGCGGGGTCGCCGAGGACGCCGATGTCCTGGAGCGGATCGCCGTCGCAGACGATCAGGTCAGCGGTGCGGCCGGCGGTGAGGGTGCCCAGCCGGTCGGCGACGCCGAGGAGCTCGGCGGAGGTGCGGGTGCCGGCGACGATGGCGGCCATGGGGTCCATGCCGAGGTCCACCAGGTAGCTGAGCTCCATCAGGTTCACACCGTGCGGACCGACCGCGGCGTCGGTGCCGAGCGCGATCCGCGCACCGTACTCGATGGCCCGCGCGATGTTCTCCTTGGTGGTGCCGGACCAGCGGACCTTCTTCTGGTAGTGGTAGTCCGGCATCGTGTCCTTGTTGATGCCCGCGTACACGGTGGACAGCGTCGGTACGACGAAGACTCCGCGTTCGCCCGCGAGGTCCAGCGCCCGATCGTCCAGGCCGTAGCCGTGCTCGATGCTGGTCACTCCGCCGCGGATGGCGTTGAGGATGCCCGCGTTGCCCTGCGCGTGGGCGGCGACCGGCTTGTCCCCGTGGCGGCGTGCCTCGTCCACGACGGCGCGGATCTCCTCCTCCAGCAGGCCTTCGTCGTCGGGGTCGTCGTAGGGGCTGCCCATGCCTCCGGTGGCGCAGACCTTCACCAGGTCGGCACCGTCGCGCAGGACCCGGCGCACCGCGAGCCGGGCCGCGTCGGTGCTGTCGGCGATCTCGGACATCCCGGCGCTCAGGTCGGTGCCGTCGGGCAGGCGCACATCGGCGTGACCGCCGGTGTGGCTGATGATGCGGACGGCGGTGTGCAGGCGGGGGCCCACCGTCCGTCCGGTCTCGACGGCCGTGCGGTAGCCCGCCGACAGACCACCCAGATCGCGGGCGGAGGTGACACCGGCGTCGAGGGTCTGCCGCAGTCGCGCGGCCGTGTCCAGGGTGAGCAGGACCGGATCGAGTTCCGCCCGGCGGCTCGGCGGTGAGCCCTGCGCGTAGGCGAGGTGGACGTGGCAGTCGAAGAAGCCGGGGAGTACGGTTCGGCCACCGGCGTCGACGACACGGACCGATGAGCCGGCGGCGGCCGGCGGCGCTGTCCCGGCCGCTCCGGCGTAGGTGATGATGCCGGCATCGATGATGACGACGGCGTCGTCCACCGGGGACGAGCCGGTGCCGTCGATCAGCCGGGCGTGGTGGATCCGCAGGGCGGTCCGCGTGGTGTCCGGGGTCGTGGCAGGGATCATTGGGTGCGGTCTCTCCTCCGTGGTGGATACAGGCGAAGGGAGTGTGGAATGCACAGAAAAACCTGGTGTCACGGTGCAGATTTCTCGCCGGATTCCCTCGGCGTGCGCAGAGAAGTGCCGCTCCCGGGGGTGCAGGATTGTGCCGCGCCGGAGCCCACGGCGGCCACAGAGGCGACGGCGCCCTCCGTGGAGCTCGACGAACTGGACCGGGCCGTCGTACACGTCCTGCAGATCCATCCGAGGGCCCCGTGGACGCTCGTCGGCGAGGTGCTGGGGGTCAACCCGGTCACGGCCGCACGGCGCTGGCACCGGCTGGAGGAGGCGGGTCTGGCCTGGGTGACCGCCTATCCGCGGCTGTCCAACTCGCGGATCGTGGTGACCGGTGTGGTGGAGGTGGACACCGAGCCGGGCGTCGCCGAGGATGTGGCGATGGCCTTCGCCGGCGACCCGTCGGTGGCGAACATCAAGCTCACGGCGGGCGGCCGGGATCTGGTGACCGCCGTGCAGGCCCGCAGCCTGGAAGAGCTGGGGCGCCTGTCCGCACAGCTGTTCCAGCGGACACCGGGGGTACGGGCGACCCGTACGCACGTGTCGACGGGTGTCCCCACCGAGGGCAGCCGCTGGCGGCTGCGCAGCCTGGACGAGGCCCAGAGCGCGCGGGTCGAGGCGGCGGTCGCGCGGTCCTGCGCGCCCGCGCACGCCACCGAGGGCCGTTGGGACGACCTGGACACGCGTCTGCTGGAACTGTTGGGCACGGACGGGCGCATGTCGCTGCGCGACCTGTCGGCGGCGACGGACACGAGCCTCACCACGGTGCGCCGCAAGCTGCAGTCGCTGCTCGCCGCACGGCTGAGCCTGCGCTGCGACCTGGCCCGGCCCCTGTCGGGATGGCCGCTGTCCGCCGTGTACTTCGCGTCGGTCCCCGGCCAGTACGTGGAGGAGACCAGCGGGGTGCTGTCCGGGGTGCGGGAGGTCCGCTCGTGCGCGATCACGACCGGCCCGCACAACCTGGTGATCGATGTCTGGCTGCGCGATCTGCGGGACGTGCACGCCTTCGAGGCCCACCTCTCGAAGCGGTTGCCGCGCCTCACCATCAGTGACCGCTCGGTGGTGCTGCGCACGGTCAAACACATGGGCCGGCTCCTGGACCGGGACGGCCGCTGTGTGGGCGTCGTCCCGCTTCGGCACCCCCAGGCCCCTCACTCCTCCGCTCCCCCCTCCTCCCCTCCCCCCTCCGCTCCTCCCAGCACCGAGAACGTCCCAGCGAGTACATCGCCGGGAAACTGAGGAGCGTACGAGGTGTCCCCCAAGACGGTTCTCGGCAAGGTCGGGCTCATTCTGAGTGCCTTCCGGGACAACGACTTCTCGCTCAGCCTCACCGAGCTGACGGCCCGCACCGGGGTCGCGAAGGCCACCGTCCACCGCCTCTGCCAGGAGCTGGTCGCCTGCGAACTCCTGGAGCGGGAGGGCTCCCACTACCGGCTCGGGCTGCAGCTGTACGAGATCGGCCTGCGCGCACCCCGTCAGCGGACCCTGCGCGAGGCGGCACGGCCCGTCATCGAGAACCTGGCGCAGAGCCTCGACAACGCCGTCACGCTGTCCGTGCCGAACGCGTCGGAGCTGCTGTGCATCGAGAACGTCGGCGGGCACCGCAACCGGGCGCGGGCCACCCCGGGCGGGCGGCACCTCCAGCTGCACAGCACCGCCGCCGGAAAGCTGACCCTGGCCATGCTCCCGGAGCAGTACCCGCTGCCCGCGGGCGTGCCGCCGACGCGCCGCCACCGTGCGCCCCGCACCCTGACCGCCGCCCAGCTCCCCGGCGAGCTGGCCCGCATCAGGGAGCAGGGATACGCGACGGAGGTCGAGGAGCACCGTCCGGGCTATCTCGCCGTCGCGGTGCCGGTGCGGGGGACCGTTCAGCCGTACGCGGGTGCGCTGTCGGTGGTCGCTCCCACAGCGGGCAGCGACATCGCCCGGACCATCGCCCGGATACTGGTGGCGCTGACCACGGCGTCGCACACGATCACCTCCCGGCTCACCGTGTTCGAGGCCTACCGCGCCCCGGTGTGACGCCCTCGGAGCCGCGGCGGGCGCCTACCGAACGCCTACCGGGCGCCGGTCCGCAGCTCCGCCTCGACAAGCCGGTACATGTGCCGACGCGCGTCCTCCGTGCTCAGCTCAGGTGCCTGCCGCAGCCGTTGGAGGGCCAGGCCGTCGGAGAGGGCGGCGAAGCGGACGGTGAACCCGGTCGGGTCGGCGCAGACGAACTCGCCGTCGGCGACGCCCCGTTCGACCAGGGCGCGAATCTGGCTGTGCCAGTCCTCGTACCGCTTGGACTGGCCCCCGGCGAAGGCCCGCTCGGGGTCCTGGTCACGGTCGCCGGCGCTCCAGTAGTCGAACCACATCCGCCAGTGCCGGTCGGTGTCCTCGGTGAACAGCGCGTCGATCAGCAACCGCAGGGCCTCGGCGCCGCCGTCCGCGTCCTCGGCGGCCTCGTTCAGTGCCGCGTAGTACCGCTCGATGTTCAGCACCATGGCCTCGGAGAGGATCTCCTGGACGCTGCCGAAGTGGTAGGTGACCGTGCCCACCGACACTCCGGCCGCGGCGGCGACGTCCCGTACGCCCACGGACGCGTATCCGCGCTCGGCGATGAGCGGGACGGCCGCCTCCACGATGAGCCGGCGGCGGACCTCGGTGGGCTGGCGCGTGCGGTCGGCCGCGGCGACGGCACGGCGGGGTGTCCTCGCGGACTTCACCGGCTTCACGGGCTCCGCGGGTTCCGCCGGGGTCACGGGTTCCACCGGTTTCACGCGGACGTCCTCGGGGTGGTGCGGTGCCATGTGCGCTTGACCACTGTCTCTCCGTCCGCCCGTGCTTCCATCCGGCTGTCCATGATGAACTCCGCGGCCGTGGCCCGGAGTTCCGTACGGGTGATGATCTCGGCGTCCCAGTCGTCGCCGCGCCGCAGCCGGATCGTCCACTCGGAGACCGCCCGCGCGGACAGGGGGTCGTCGGAGCGGATCCGGTACGTCTCGCGAGCGCTCTCCTCGTAGCGCAGCCCGTCGGGATAGACCCGTGATCCGCCGTAGTTGGGGTCGACCTCCAGCGTCCACTCGCCCTTGGCTACATCGTGCGTGACCAGTCGCTCCGGTGTCGGTTCGGCGGCCCGCTCGTGCTCGACGGGCAGCGGCGGGGCCTGCTCGGGCTCCTCGAAGCGGATGGGCGCCCTGCCCTCGTCCGACGCGGGGTCGCGCACGGGCAGCAGTACGGCGCTCTGCGCGGGCAGCACGGTCAGCCCGCCGCGTTCGCCGTGGGGCCACACCCAGGGCCAGTACGTGTCGGAGACGGCGACCCTGACACGGTGTCCCGGCGGGAGGGCGTACCCGATGCTGTTGAGTTCGAACTCCACCGTCTCGTACGTGCCCGGGTTCCACTCCACGGCCCGGTCGCGCCCGTGCCGGCTGAGCAGGTTGAGGACACCGCGGGTGACAAGTGTGGACGAGCCGTCGGGGGCGACGTCGCAGATCCGGGCGATGACATGGGCGCGGGGTGTCGCGCTGTCGAGGCGGAGCCGGACGCGCGGCCGGCCGAGGATCTCCACGCGCTCGTCCAGGGGCTGCGAGTCGAAGCAGACCGAGCGCCCGTCCTCCTCGCGCTGGTCGGGCGGCAGATCGCTGGCGTTGCCGAACGGGAAGAACCGGCCGGCGTCGAGGCCGGTGTGCTGCGGCGACCGTACGACGACGGCGCCGGGGGTGTCGCCCTGCCCGAGCGGCCGCGTCTCCCAACCGACCGCGTCGGACGGCCAGTTCGTCTCGCCGACCCACCGTCCCGGCATCACGTCGTACGAAGTGGCGGGCGGGACCGGGTCGTTGATCCAGGCGCGCAGCAGCGGCTCGCGCATGATGCCGGTGTCCTCGTCCTTCAGGTGCTGGTCCCACCAGCGCAGGGTCTCCTGGAGGAAGCCGATCGCCGGGCCGGGCGGCAGACCGCGGTCGGGGTACTGGTGCGACCAGGGGCCGACGAGACCCCGTACGCGGTCCTCCGGCAGGTGTTCCACGAGCCTCAGCACGGTGTCGCGGTAGGGGTCGTTCCAGCCGCCGACGGCGAGGACCGCCGCGTCGATCGCCGCGTAGTCCTCACAGACGCTGCCGTGCCGCCAGTAGTCGTCGCGCTGCTGGTGTGCCAGCCAGGTGTGCAGGAAGGGGTCGAGGGCTTCGAGGCGCTCGCGCCACATCGGCAGCCAGCGGCTTCGGCCCACACTCGTCGGGTCCGGCGGGCGGGAGGCGAACGCGAGCATCGTGCCCGCCCAGGCGAGCATGTCGACGCCGAGGACGGCTCCGCCCGTGTAGTGCACGTCGTTGTCGTAGCGGTCGTCCGTCGAGCAGACGGTGACGATCGCCTTGAGCGGTTCGGGGGCGAGGGCGGCGATCTGGAGGGAGTTGAAGCCGCCCCAGGAGATGCCGAACATGCCCACCTTGCCGGTGCACCAGGGTTGCCTCGCCAGCCAGTTGACGACGTCGACGCCGTCCGCGAGTTCCTGTGCGTCGTACTCGTCGCCGGGGGTTCCCTCGCTGTCGCCGTGGCCGCGGATGTCCACGCGGACGGAGGCGTAGCCGTGGCCTGCGTACCAGGGGTGGCGTTGGGCGTCGCGGGGGGCTGTCCAGTCCGTCTTGCGGTAGGGGAGGTATTCCAGCAGGGCGGGGACGGGGGCCGTCCCGGCGTCTGTCGGTCGCCAGATGCGGGCGTGCAGACGGGTCCGCCCGTCCCGGGTGGGAATCCAGACGTCGTCCCGCGTGACCTGCCGGTCGAAGTGCTCGCGGTATTTCAACTTGGCTCCTTGGTGGTCGGACTGAGGTGTGGTGTCTTCGCCCCCGTCGCCGCCCGCCACCGCCGCACGCGATGCCCCCCGGCAGGGGCGGCACCCTCGTGTGCGACCCACAGGTCCCCTGCCTCCGCGGCGTCGGCCCACTCCGGGGCCGGCTCGACGACGAACCGTGCCTGCGGGTCGGGTTCCAGCGCGGCGGCCATCAACTGCCGCGTGTACGGATGCCCGGGCGCCGTGAAGACCGCGTCCGTCGGCCCCTCCTCGACCACCACGCCCCGCCACAGCACGACCACCCGGTCGGCGATCCCCCGCACCACGGCCAGGTCGTGGCTGATGAACAGACAGGCCAGTTCCCGCTCCCGCCGCAGATCGTCGAGCAGGCGCAGGACGTCGGCCTGCACCGACACGTCCAGCGCCGTCGTGATCTCGTCCGCGATGAGTACGTCCGGTTCACCGGCGAGCGCCCGCGCGATCCCGATCCGCTGCCGCTGGCCGCCGGAGAGCTGCGCGGGCAGCCGCTCGGCGAGAGCGGGGTCGAGGCGTACGTCGGAGATGAGCTGCCGGGCCCGCGCGGCGGTCTCGGCGCGCGAGTCGGCGGTGCCGAAGAACCGCAGCGGCCGCCGCACGGCGTCACCGACGGACCGGCGCGGGTTGAGGGAGGTGTCGGCGTTCTGGAAGACGAGCTGCACCCGGCGCCGCAGCGCCAACGGCCGCTTACCGGCGGGACGGGCGAGGTCACCCGCCCTCGGATCCGACCCGCGGGCCGACCCGTGAGAGGACGCGTGAGCCGGATCGTGGGCCGAGTCGTGGGCCAGGCCGTGGGCCGGGTCGTGGGTCATGGTGCCGCCGGACGGCGTGCGCAGTCCCGCCAGCGTCCAGGCGAGCGTGGACTTGCCGCTGCCCGACTCCCCCACCAGCGCAAGGACTTCGCCGCGCCGCACGTCGAAGGAGACACCGTCCACGGCCCGGCTGGACCCGTAGTCGATGGTGACGTCCCGCGCGGCGACGGCGACGGGAGCCCCCTCGGGGATCACGGCCTTCGGCCGCACCTCCCGCTCCCCCGCCTCGCCCACCCGCGCGAGTCCTTCGTCGTCGAGGCGCGGCACGCTCGCCAGCAGGCGTCTGGTGTACGGGTCCTGGGGCGCGGCGAAGAGCCGGCCGGTCGGGGCCGCCTCCACGACCCGTCCGGACCGCAGCACGGTCACCTCGTCGGCCATGTGCGCGACGACGCCGAGGTCGTGGCTCACCAGCACGGCGGACAGGCCGAGTTCGTCACGCAGCGCACTGATCAGGTCGAGGACGCCGCGCTGGGTGACGACGTCGAGTCCGGTCGTCGGTTCGTCGAGGACGAGGACCTTGGGGCGGGCCGCGACGGCCATGGCGATCGCGACGCGCTGCTGCTGGCCGCCGGAGAGTTCGTGCGGGTAGCGGCGGGCGAGTTCGGCGGGGCGGGGCAGCCGGACCTGTTCGAGGAGGTCCACGACGGGTACGTCA
Organism: Streptomyces sp. NPDC048484; assembly: GCF_040651415.1. Lineage (NCBI taxonomy): Bacteria > Bacillati > Actinomycetota > Actinomycetes > Kitasatosporales > Streptomycetaceae > Streptomyces > Streptomyces sp. NPDC048484. Next base: position 97,714 of record NZ_JBEZJY010000021.1, on the reverse strand, counting down.
CCGCCCGCCTCCGCGATCTGGCGTCCGATCCGCATGGAGGGGGTCAGGGCCTGCCCGGCGTTCTGCGCGACCATGGCGACCGTGCCGCCCCGCAGCCGCCTCAACTCCCGTGCGGGCAGGGCGAACACGTCGGACCCGGCGACCTGTACCGAACCGCCCGTCACTCGCGACCCGTGCCGCAGATGTCCCAGCAGCGTCGCCGCGACGGTCGACTTACCGCTTCCCGACTCGCCGACCAGTGCCAGGGTCTGCCCCGGCAGCACCTCCAGGGACACCTCACGCACCACGGGCACGTCGGCGCCGCCCGAACGGTAGGCCACGGACAACGAGTGCACGGATACGAGCGGGTTCACGGACACGAGCGAGTCCACGGATACGGCGGCGGTCATCACGACCCCTCCCTGATGCGGTCGACGCCCCATGCCTTGGACAGGCCGTCGGCCGCGAGGTTGAGCCCCACCACCAGCGTGGCCAAGGCGATGATCGGTGCGAGGCTCGCCATCGGTACGACGGTGATGGCGGTGCGGTTCTCGGCGACCATCAGGCCCCAGTCGGGGGTCGGCGGATCGGCGCCGAAGCCGAGGAAGGACAGCGACGAGATCAGCAGCACGACCCACGAGGCCCGCATCGCGAACTCGACACACACCACGTCGGTGATGTTCGGCAGGATCTCGCGCCGCAGGATCGCCCAGGTGCCCTCGCCCCGGGCCCGCGCCGCGGTCACGTAGTCGGCCGGCGCGACCGCCAGCGCGGCGCCCCGGACGACCCGTACGACCTGGGGCACGTACACGACCGCGATCGCGAGGACGATGACCGACGGGCCCGTGCCCAGCGCGGTGACGACGACCAGCAGCGCGAGCACCGACGGGATGGAGAGCACCGCGTCGAGCACGCGTCCCAGCACGTCGTCGAACCAGCCGCCCCGCAGGGCGGCGGCGCACCCGACGACCGTGCCGATCAGCAGGGTCACCAGAGTCGCGGCGACGGAGACGCCGAGGGCGTACCGGCCGCCGTACAGGACTCGGGCCAGGACGTCGCGGCCGTACTGGTCGGTCCCGGCCCAGTGCTGCCCACTCGGTCCGAGGAGCGCCTGGTCGGCGTTGTTGGCGATCGGGTCGTACGAGGTGAGGACCGGTGCGAGCAGGGCGATCAGGACATGGACGGCGACGATCGCGAGGCCGATGGCGGCGGCCCGTGAGGAGCGCACGGTGCGCCAGACGCGGGTCGCGGCGGACGGCGGTGGAGCGGGGACCGCGGGGGCGTCCCCCGGGCTGCCCGGCGGGGTGTCGAGGGTGGTCATCGGGTCCTCCCGCGCGTACGGAGCTTGGGGTTGAGGGCCATGGCGCCGAGGTCGGCGGCCAGGTTGCAGACGACGTACACGACCGCGCTGATCAGGGCGATGGCCTGGATGACGGGCAGGTCCCGGTTCTGGACGGAGGCGAGCATCAGCTTGCCGATGCCGGGGTAGTTGAAGACGTTCTCGACGACGGCGACTCCGCCCGCGAGCCAGGCGACGTTCAGGGCGATGACGTGCAGGGTCGGCAGCAGGGCGCTCGGCAGCGCGTGCCGGGTGACGACCCGCCACGTCGACAGGCCCTTGAGGCGGGCCGTGGTGACGTACTCGCTCGCCATGACGTCGATGACGGACGTGCGGGCCATCCGGACGATGTACGCGGCCATGACGACGGCGAGTGCGAGGGCGGGCAGCCATACGGCGGGCATGAGCTGGCCGACGCTCGCCTCGGGGCCGTACAGGACGACCGCGGGGAACCACGGCAGGGCCACCGAGAAGCAGAGCACCAGGACGGTGGCGACGACGAACTCCGGGACGCTCATCCCGACCAGGCTGACCGTGGAGATGAGGTGGTCCGGCCAGCGGTCGCGGTACAGGCCGGCGAGGATGCCGAGGACGATCGAGCCGGTGACGGCGAACAGGACGGTCACCAGGGCGATGAGGGCGGAGTTCCCGAGGTACAGGCCGACTTCGCCGCCGACCGCCTTGCCGGACACGAGGGAGGCTCCGAAGTCGCCGTGCAGGGCGCCGCCGATCCAGTCGGCGTACCGCTCCCAGGCCGGCTGGTCGAGCTTGAGTTTTTCCCGGAGGGCGGCGACCGCGTCCGGGGTGGCGTCCTTGCCGAGGACCTGGGTGGCGACGTCGCCGGGCAGGGCCTGGACGGCGAGGAAGACGAGGACGGAGGAGAGGATGAGTGTGCCGACGGCGGCGAGGACGCGGCGGACGATGAAGGAGAGCATGGTCAGGCTCCCTTCAGGCCGATGCCGAGGTAGTCGAACTCGAAGCCGTGCTCGGCGTATCCGCGTACCTTCCGCGAGATGCCGACGAGCCGGTCGGCGAACATCGGGGTCATCGCGCCGCCCTTCTCGATGACGAAGGTCTGCGCCTCGCCGTACAGTTCGCGCCGCCGCTCGTCGTCGGTCTCCTGCCGGGCCCGGTCGAGCAGCGCGTCGAACGCCTTGTCCGACCAGGCGGTCTCGTTGTAGGAGGAGCCGCTGCGGAAGACCTGGGTGAAGAGCTGGTCGACAGGTCTGCCGGTGTACCAGTAGGTGGCCATGAGCGGCTTCTTCATCCAGATCTGCGTGTAGTACGAGTCCGCCGAGGCCGTCTTCACCCGGACACGGATCCCGGCCCGCTTGGCCGAGTCCTGGTAGGCGAGGGCCATGGGTGTGAAGACCGGGTCGTACGAGGAGGTGTAGAGGTCGACCGTCAGGCCCTCGTGGCCGGCCTTCTTCAGCAGGTGCCGGGCCTGTTCCGGGTCGTGCTCGGGGTGGGCGGCGAGGTGGGCGGGATCGCTCGGCGGCACCGGGTTGTCCCAGCCGGCCGTGCCCGCGCCCTGAAGCGCGACCTTCACGACGTGCTCGGGGTCGTAGGCGAGCTTCATCGCCTGGCGGACTCGTACGTCGGTGAAGGGCTTCTCCGTGGTGAGCATCGGCAGCACGTACCACTGGGCGTTCTCGACGCGGGTGATCGTCGCGCGGTCGGAGGCGGCGACGACCCGGGCGGTCGCGAAGTCCAGGTTGGTCTGCGAGAGGAGGTCGACCTGTCCTGCGAGCAGGGCGTTGGAGCGGGCCGACATGTCGGCGACGGAGTAGAAGTCGATGGCGTCCAGGACCGGGCGGCCCGCCCAGTGGTCCTTGAAGGCGGTGATACGGCCCGGTCCCGCGGGCGAGAACGACTCCAGCTTGAACGGTCCTGTACCGATACCGGTGCGGCCGATACCGCGGGCGCTGCCCTCGGGGATGACATAACAGTTGTAGTGCGTGAGGAGGCTCGGGAACTCGGCGTTGGGGGTCTTCAGCGGCACGACGAGCGTGTGGGCGTCGGGGGTCCGCAGTTTCGCCGGGTCGAGGAGCGGGGCGAGGACGGCGGCCTGCGGGGACGCCGTCGCCTTGTCGAGGATGTGGCGCAGGGTGTACGCGGCGTCGGCGGAGGTGAGCTCCCGGCCGTCGTGGAAGACGACGCCCTTGCGGATGCGGAAGGTCCAGGTGCGCGCCTTGGCGTCCGGTTCCCAGGACTCGGCGAGGTCGGGGGCGAGATCGCCGTTCGCGGCGATGCGGACCAGCCGGTTGTAGAGGGCACCGAGGTATTCGTACGCGGACAGGGCGCTCGCCGGGTCCAGGGTCTCGGCCTCGGAGGCGGGTGGCCGGGCGATGCGGAGGGTTCCGCCGCGGTCGGGCGTGCCCTGCTTGGCACCCTTGGGCAGGGCGGGGGCGGCCGAGGCGCCCGTACAGCCGGTGAGCAGCCAGGACGCACCCAGCGACGCGCTCCCCGCCGCTGCCGCGGAGAGCACGGAGCGCCGTCCCGGGTGGTGGATGTCGGGCATGGACCGACCGCCCCTCTCGCTATTCGTTCAACGGAACGATTGAGTGAAGTGCGTGAACGATAACCAGCCGACCGTTCCACGCCAACCCTCGGGACGCGGAAATTTACGTCGGAAACCGAGCCGTTACGTGGCCGGAGGAAGCCTGGTCGCGACAGGTGCGGGTGCTCGGTGCATGCGGGCATGGGGGATCGAGGCAGGCGGGTGCAGGGGATCGACGCAAGGGGAGAAAGCGCTTGCCCGTTGTTCGCGACTCTGGTCCAGCAGGCACTGGCCCGGCTGGTCCGCGGGCGCACGACCTTCGTGGTGGCGCACCGCCTGTCGACGATCCGGGGCGCGGGCCGGATCGTGGTGATGGGGGACGGCGCCGTACGGGAGACCGGGGCGCACGAGGAGCTGATGCTGCGCGCGGGTGCCTGCACGGCACTCCGCACGGCACGGCGGCCGGCTCGCCTGAAGCTCGGGGAGGCGGCCGTACTGCCGCCGTCCTGCTCAGGGAGCCGGCCGCCATGTGCTGCCCTGGCTCACCGGCGGCCGTACTGTCGCGGCCGTCGCCTCACTCTCCGGCGTAGGCCTTCTCCAGGGCGGCGATGTCGAGCTTGTGCATCTTGAGCATCGCGGTCATGGCGCGGCCCGCCTTCTTCTGGTCCGGGTCGCTGATCATCTCGGTCAGCCTGGTCGGCACGACCTGCCAGGAAAGTCCGAACCTGTCCTTCACCCAGCCGCAGGGGCCCTGCTCCCCACCACTCTCGATGAGCGCGTTCGAGTAGAAGTCCACCTCGGCCTGATCCCCGCAGGCGATCTGGAAGGAGATGGCTTCGGTGAACTTGAACTGCGGTCCGCCGTTCAGTCCGACGAACTTCTGGCCGTTGGCCACGAAGTCGACGGTGATGACGGAACCGGCGGGTCCGGGGCCGGCCTCGGTGGCCCGGACGGTCTTCCCGAGCTCGGAGTTCTTGAAGACCGAGACGTAGAAGTTCGCGGCCTCCTCGGCCTGCCCGTCGAACCAGAGACACGTGGTGAAGCCGTCGGTGCTCATGAGTACCTCCTGGAGCTGGCGCGGAAACGCTGTCTTCTGTGTCGACTGATCCTCGACGGGAAACTCATCGGTGGCCCGGGAAATCGGTGGCGTTTCGCCTGCATGGCCAACATGGCGGAGGCCGCACCGGACATGCCCGCTTTGCGAACATGTTCGTTACGATCAGTGCCATGAGTGCGAGAAGAGAGCCGATCAGCCGCCGGGAGCGCCCGGCGAAGCCCGCCCTGTCCCGGCGGCTGATCGTGGACGCGGCCGTGCGGATCATGCGGGCCGATGGGCTGGAGAAGGTCACGATGCGCCGCCTGGCGCAGGAACTGGACACCGGCCCGGCTTCGCTGTACGTCTACGTCGCCAACACCGCCGAGCTGCACGCGGCCGTCCTGGACGCACTTCTCGGCGAGGTCGATCTGACCGGCCGGGACGGCGGCAGCGACGACGACTGGCACGGCCGGCTCCGCGCCGTCATGACGTCGTACACCCTGGTGTTGTTCGAGCACCCGCAGCTCGCCCGGTCCGCGCTCGTGGCCCGGCCGAGCGGTGAGAACTACCTGCGGCTGCTGGAGTGCATCCTCGACCTCCTCTCGCGCAGCGGTGCCGGCCGCGAGCAGGTCGCCTGGGGGGTGGACAAGCTTCTCCAGGACGCGACAGCCACCGCCGCCGAGCACGCGACGCATGAACACGACCCCACCTCCGAGGACGCCTGGAACGCCACCGTCCGCGCGCTGCACGCCGTGGACGGGACCACGCATCCGGCGATCACCGCGCACATGCCGGACCTGATCGGTGGCGCGGCCCGGGACCGGATGCGCTGGAGTTTCGACGTCCTCGTCAACGGAATCACGCGCACTCCCGTACCCGTCCCGACCGACTGAGCCCCGCGGGTCCGGCCGCCACACCGGTGGGCGCCCGCCGGACCCGGGACCGCCCGCCCCGGCCCGTCGTGTCGACACACGCGGCACCTTTCGACACACGCGACGTCTTGCGAACTTGTTCGTAACGAACATGTTCGCTACCGTGGGGAGTGACCGGCGGGATCGCTTCTCGAACAGTCGTGCAGTGCCGTCCCGCCCATGGGCCGGCGCCGGTGTCGGCAGCCGTTTCCCCGGTGCACACACGCATCCCTCACTTCCTGGAAGAGGTTCGCCATGAACACCCGTCACTTCCCCGTCGCGATCATCGGCGGCGGTCTCGGCGGTCTGACCGCCGCCCGCGTCCTGCACGTCCACGGCATCGAGTCGGCGATCTTCGACCTGGAGGCATCGGCGGCGGCCCGTACGCAGGGCGGGATGCTCGACATCCACGAGGAGAACGGGCAGAAGGCCCTGCACGCCGCCGGCCTGCACGACGACTTCCTCAAACTCGTCCACGAGGGCGGTCAGGCCATGCGCCTGCTGGGCCCCGACGGCACGGTGCACATGTCCCAGGAGGACGACGGCACCGGCGGCCGGCCGGAGGTGGACCGCGGCGACCTGCGCGATCTGCTCCTGAACTCCCTGCCCGCCGACACGATCCACTGGGGCCGGAAGGTCACCGGTGCCCGGCCGCTGGGCGACGGGCGCCACGAGGTGACGTTCACCGACGGCTCGGTCATCACCACCGACCTCCTCATCGGCGCCGACGGCGCCTGGTCGCGCGTACGGCCGCTGGTCTCCGACGCCAAGCCCGTCTACACCGGCGTCTCCTTCGTCGAGACCGACCTGTTCGAGGCCGAAACCCGCCACCCGCGCAGCACCGCGGTCGTCGGCGGCGGGTTCTTCATCGCCCTGGGACACGAGCGCGGTTTCCTCGCGCACCGGGAGACCGACGGCTCGCTCCACGTCTACACCGCGCTCAAGGCCGACGAGGACTGGCTGGACACGATCGACTTCACCGACCACGCCGCCGCCAAGGCCGCGGTCCTCGCACGCTTCGAGGGCTGGGACGAGAGCCTGCGCGGCCTGGTCTCCGACGCGGAGACGATCACCCCGCGCCACGTCCACGCCCTGCCGGTCGGGCATCGCTGGGACCGTGTCCCGGGTGTGACGCTGCTCGGTGACGCGGCCCATCTGATGTCCCCGTTCGCGGGGGAGGGAGCCAACCTGGCCATGTTCGACGGCGCGGAACTCGCCCTGGCCGTCGCCGCCCACCCCGGCGACAGCGAGGCCGCCCTGGCCGCCTACGAGAAGGCGCTCTTCCCGCGCAGCGAGGCGTCCGCCGCCGAGTCCGCCGCCAACCTGGACATGATGTTCGGCAAACGAGGCCTGGAGCAGATGGTCGAGTTCTTCGCCACCGGCCCGGCAGCCCAGTGAGACCGGAGCCGACAGCCGCCCGGCCTTCCCCGCCCGCAGCCCGCAGCCCGCAGCCCGCAGGAGGAATCCATGACGGCTGCGCGGTGCCCGGCGAGGGCTGTGACCACGGCTTTTATTCACATGACCCGCTCCCACCTCACCACTAGCATGACCCGCCATGACTTCCCCGCACGGCGACAGCGTCCGGCCCTTCCGTATCGACACCCCCCAGGCCGACCTCGACGATCTGCACGCACGCCTGGACCGCACCCGGTGGCCGGACGAACTGCCGGGCGTGGGCTGGGCCTACGGCGTCCCGCGCGCCTACCTCGAAGACCTCGTGGAGTACTGGCGGCACTCCTACGACTGGCGCGCGGCGGAGGCCCGGCTCAACGAGTGGCCCCAGTTCACGACGGTCGTGGACGGGGCGACCATCCACTTCGCGCACATCCGCTCGCCGGAACCGGACGCCACCCCGCTGGTCATCACGCACGGCTGGCCCGGCTCGATCGTCGAATTCCTCGATGTGGCAGGGCCGTTGACCGATCCGCGTGCCCACGGCGGTGATCCCGCCGACGCCTTCCACCTGGTGGTTCCGAGCATCCCCGGGTTCGGCCTGTCGGGGCCCACGCGGGACACCGGCTGGGAGTTCCACCGCATCGCCGCCGCGTTCGCCGTGCTGATGGACCGGCTCGGCTACCGGCGGTTCGCCGCGCAGGGCGGCGACTGGGGCGCGGCGATCTCCCGCGAGCTGGGCCGTACCCACCCCGACCGCGTGATCGGCGTCCACCTGAACCTGCTGCCCGGCGCCCACGCCACCACCGAGCCGACTCCTGACGAGCTGGCGGCGCTGAACCCCCGGGAACGCGAGCGCACGCTCGCCTCGTGGCGCCGCCACCAGGAGTGGACCCGCGAACGGCAGGGGTACGCCGACCTCCAGTCGACCCGGCCGCAGACACTCGCCTACGCGCTGACGGACTCGCCCGTCGGTCAACTCGCTTGGATCGCCGAGAAGTTCATGGAGTGGACCGACTCGCACGAGCGCCCCGAGGACGCGGTCGACCGGGATCAGCTCCTCACCAACGTGATGCTGTACTGGCTCACGGGCACGGCCGGTTCGTCCGCGCGGGTCTACTACGAGCGCGCGCACGCGGTCGGCGGGGGCTCGGCCACACAGCCGTCGACCGCACCGACCGCGCTCGCCGTCTTCCCCCGGGACAACTTCATTCCGCTGCGGCACAACGCGGACCGCACGAATGTCATCGTGCGGTGGACGGAGTTCGACCGGGGCGGGCACTTCGCTGCGATGGAGGAGCCGGAGCTGCTCGTCGGGGACGTACGGGCGTTCTTCCGGCAGCTGCGGGGAGACGACAGCGGCCAGGGGGACGGCGGCGCCTGACGGTTCTCCTCCTGCGCTTTCCTCCTGATTCCCCTCCTGGGCCTCCTCCTGATTCTCCTCCTGGGTGAACGGTCTCGAAACTCCCGTACAACCCTTGGGCCCCATGCGGTGTCAAACAGGGCGCCGGATAAGGAACGGGCCCTTTCCGGACACCCCCGCGCTGCCCAGCCGTTCTTCTCGACAGGAGCCGACTCATGCGCAAAAATCGTTCCGCAGCACTGGCCGCGGCCTCATTTCTCCTTCTCGCGGGATTGGGTATCGCCACCGCCCCTTCCGCGTACGCCGGCACTCCGGGCGGTACCCACGCCAACGACCGCAACAGCGACTTCAACGGCGACGGATACGAGGACGTGCTGGTGGGCGCCCCGGGAGCGACCGTCAGCGGCAAGAAGGGCGCGGGACTCGTGACCGTGCAGTACGGCTCGTCGAGGGGCCTCGTGACGACCGGCGCGGCCCTCTTCAGCCAGTCCACGGCGGACGTCGCGGGAGCCGCGGAGACGGGAGACGGCTTCGGCAAGGCGGTCGCGACCGGGGACCTGGACGGGGACGGTTACGACGACGCGATCGTCGGCATCCCCGGTGAGGACATCGGCACGGTCGCGGACGCGGGCGGCGTCGCGATCCTGTGGGGCTCGAAGTCGGGTCTGGCCGGCGCGGCCAGCGACTGGCTGGAGACGCAGGAGCCGACCGCGGGTGAGCGGTTCGGCGAGGGGCTCGCCGCGGCGCACTTCACGAACGAAACGCCGGGCGACCTGCTGGCCGTCCTCGACAGCGACGACCTGGAGCTGTTCGCGTACGACGCGGCCGCGCCCGGTTCGCTGGAGCGGCGCTCGTCCGCGCGGCTCTCCGCCCGGGCGGAAGAGCGCGACATTCTGCCCAAGTCACTGACCACGGGCGACTACGACGACAACGGGTACGCGGACCTCGTCGTCTCGGGCGTGACGGTCGGGGACGAGCCCGGACACGGCTGGTCCACGTACCTGTCCGGGCAGGCGGACGGGCTGACGTACCAGCGGGATGTGCGCGGCGGCCCGGTCGCCGCGTCCGGCGACATCAACAACGACGGCTACGACGACCTGGTGACCGGCGAGCCGAACTCCCCGGGCGACAGCGGCGAGACGATGACCGGCGGTCTGGTCGGCGTGCGCTACGGCGGCGAGAACGGGCCCGCGGACGAGGCCCAGTGGTGGACGCAGGACTCTCCCGGCGTTCCGGGCACCGCCGAGCGGGGCGACGGCTGGGGCACGGACCTGTCCGTGGCGGACACGGACGGGGACGGATACGCGGACGTGGCGATCGGCGCCGCAGGCGAGGACATCGGTACGGTCGCCGACGCGGGCGCGGTCTGGGTGCTGCGCGGCGCCACCGCCGGGCTGAGCTCGACGGGCGCCAAGTCCTGGGACCAGGACTCCGCCGACGTGCCCGGCGTCCCCGAGAAGGGCGACAAGTGGGGCGGTCAGGTCCGTCTCACCGACCCCAACAAGGACGGCCGCTTCGGCCTGCTGGCCTCGGCACCGGGCGAGAACGCCGGTGACGGGTTCATCTGGGTCCTGTCGGCCGGCACGGGCGGCATCACGGCCTCGGGTTCGTGGACGTACGGCGCCGAGACCCTCGGCGCGTCCTACCTGGGTGCCGCTTTCGGCGCCGCGATCGACGAGTAACCCTCCCGGCTGGGGAATGCCGCGGCTCGCGGTCTACTCCGTCGCCGTGTCGGACGCGTCGCCGGACGCCGGTTCGGAGGTCTCCGGCGGCGGTCCTTCGGACGAGGGTGACTCGGACTCCGCGGACGGCGACGACGGGGTGGCCGACGAGGTCGAGGGGCAGGGGCTCGACGAGCCGTCCGGCGTCGCGGTCGTCCCGTCCGGCGCGGACACACAGGGGGACGGGGAGTCCGACGACGGCGGCAGGGAACTCATGGACGGGGACGGCCGGTTCGCCGGAGGGTCCGTCTTCCGGTCCTTGCCGCCGGTGTCGCCCTTGTGCCGGGTGAACCAGTCGCCGTTGTCCGGGTCGTAGATCACGAAGATGTTGATGACCTGGGTCGCGGGCGAGACGACCACGACGTTCGACGGCCGGTACGAGGGCCAGGAGTCACCGGTCCTCTTGGGCGTGGTCTTCAGAGCGACGGGCGGCAGCAAGGGGTTGCCGCAGGCACAGCGCACCCGGGGAACACCGCGGTCGTCGACGAGCACGGCGGTGCCGGCCTGCAGGACGGCCTGGTAACCGGTGGGCTCGCCGTCGCGGTAGCCGTGGTTGGTGACGCGGGTGTCCATCCGCAGCTGTACGGGGGTGAGTGCGCGCAGATACGCGGGCACCGAGGAGGGCTGAAGGTCCAGCACCGAGGCGAACGCCCGGTTCTTGTCCGGAGCCTGCCCAAGCGCCGAGATCTGTTTTTCGACGTCGCAGCCGGCCACGTCCCGTGTTCCGCCGTAGAGGCCGGGCGCCGCGCCGTCCACGCCCCGCGTCGCGTTGGCCGACTCGGAGCCGGTGTCCGTCGGCGAGGGCGTCACGGGCGTGGCGGAGCCGTCCCGCGCCGTCGACTCCGTGAAGGGGTCGGGGCCCGGTTTGCCCGCCGCCTGGAGGAAGACCTCGCCGCCCGTGGCGGTGGTGGACGAGTCGTCGGGCCGGGTGAGGACGACGGCCAGGATCACGGCGACGACGACCGCGGCGGCGATGACGGCGACGCGCGGCGCCGACTTCCACCAGGGCCGCCCGGGCCCGGGCCCTTTGCCCGCGCCCGAACCCGCATCCCCGGGTCCGGCGGGCCCACCGGGGTCACCAGGGCCACCGGCGGAGGAACCCGAGGGGCCGGTCGGGCCCGACAAGGGGCCGGAGGGCGGTCCTGTGGGGCGGCCGGACGACGGCGGTTCGACACTCACGAGCTTCTCTTCCCGGTGTACGGACACCGCGGCACTTCGCATACTTCACGCACTTCGCGCCGCTTTATTCCACAACGAGGCCATTGTGTGCTCCGGTCCTGTACCGCCCGCAAGCCGACGCGGTCGGCCCTCTCGGCAGGCGCGCCGCCGAGGGCCTGCCTAGCGTGGCAGGGTGAGCCTCCGGACAGCCCCTGACCAGGTAGTGGCGCGACACGGCTGGGTCCAGGCCCTGACAACGGTCCTCGCCGGGCTGATCGCCATGATCGTGGTCTCCGCGCTCGGACTGTGGGCGGCCGGGGCCGCCGACCTGCCCGGCGGCGCGTTCCCTCGTGTCGTCGCGGCGACGTCGGTGATGGCGGTCGGCGGTTCCGTCAAGTTCGCGGGGAACGCGGGAGCGATCGCCGAGACCCGGGCGGCCCTCACCGTGATCCCCCTTTCGGTGACGCTGACCGGAGCTCTGGTCGTCGCCGCCGGTTTCCTGCGCCCGCTGCGCCACCGGGCTGTGGCGGGCGCGCCCGAGCTGGCGGGCTGGGCCGGCCGGATCGCCGTCGTGTGGCTGCTCGCCCTGACCGCCCTCGCGCTGTCGGCCCGCCGGACCTTCGCGCTCTCCCCGGGTGAGGGGGCTCTCTCCGACCTCGGCGACGTGTTGGGCGCCGCGTCAACGCGAGTCGGTTTCCAGGCCGATGTGCCGGTGACGCTCGGCCTCGGTCACCTGTGGCTGGCCGGCGTTCTCGTCCTCGCGCTGCTCGTCTCGCCCGGGGCTCCGCTCCCGCCCCGCCTTCTGCGTTTCCAGGAGTCGGTGCGGCCGGCCGCGTACGCCATGGTCGTACTGCTGCTCGCGTACGTGGTTCTGGGTGGGGTCATCGCCCTGGTGGTGGCGGTGACCCGGGGGCATGCCGCGCAGACGCTCGCCGTGGTCCTCCTCGGGCTGCCGAACCTCGTCTGGCCCCTCTTCACGATCGGTCTGGGCGCCACCTGGGAGGGCCGGGTCGAGGGGCCGTTCGGGCTGCCGATGCCCCAGGTGCTGGACAGTGTGCTGCGTACTCCCGACATCTCGACCCTCGATCTGCGCACGCTCTCCGAGCAGGACGGCAGGGTGTGGTGGCTCGTGGTCGTCGGCTCGGTGCTCCTGTCGGCTGTCGCGTTCCTGATGGCCTCGCGCTCACCGGCTCGGATGCGTGCCTGGCAGCACGCCGTGCACATGGCGGTCGCGCTCGCGCTCACGGTGCTCACGATCTGTCTCCTCGGCCGGATCGACGCGCACTACGGCCTGTCGCTGTTCGGTGTCGGGGACATCGGCGGCGGGTTGTCCGGCGAGCTGTTCCTGCGTCCCGCGCTGTGGGGCGCGCTCGGTCTCGCCCTGCTCTGGGGCCTGGTCACCGGCTTCGTGGGCGCGCTGCTCGCGTCCCGGGTGCGTCACCACGGCGAGCTGGGGAATCCGAGAACCTGAGGTCCGCGGGTCGCGGGTCGCGGGTCGTACTACGGTACGCACTCATGATCGAACCTGACTTCCTGCACACCACCCGAACGGCCTACGACTCCATGGCCGCCCGCTATGCCGAGCTCTTCGCCAACGGCTTGGCGGACTTTCCCCTGGACCGGGCGATGCTCAGCGCGTTCGCCGACCTCGTACGAACGGACGGCGGCGGGCCCGTCGCCGACCTGGGCTGCGGTCCGGGTCATGTGACGTCCCTACTCCACTCGCTCGGCCTGGACGCGTCCGGCGTCGACCTGTCGGCGGAGATGATCGCCATCGCCCGTACGGCCCACCCGGACCTGCGGTTCGAGGTGGGCTCGATGACCGCGCTGGATCTCGACGACGGCAGGCTCGCTGGAGTGGTGGCCCGCTACTCGATCATTCACACTCCCCCGGAGCGGCTGCCGCAGGTGTGTGCGGAGTTCCACCGCGTGCTGAAGCCCGGTGGCCATCTGCTGCTCTCGTTCCAGGCCCACGACGATCCAGCGGAGCTGGCGGAGCCCTTCGACCACAAGGTGGCTCTGGCCTACCGCTGGTCCCCCGACCGGGTGTCCGACCTGCTGACCGAAACGGGCTTCACCGAAACGGCCCGCCTCCGACGAGCCCCGCTGGAGGACGAACGCCAGTTCCCCCATGCCCACTTGCTGCTCAGCAAGGCCTCCACACCGTAGAGCCACGCGGACAGGTCCTCACGTCACCGACCCGGGAAACACAGGCCGAGCCCACCTCGGCGGCGCGGGCGGCACCCCGAGCCGTCCGGAGCCACCCTCGGCACCGGGGCCCACAACGGTGGGGGCGTGGCCGGCCGTCACACCCCCCGACGCGGTACGCAGCGCCGCCACAAAGGCAAGACACGACTCGTACCGGTCGTCGGGGCTCTTCGCGAGGGCTTTCGCCAGAACACCGTCGACGGCGGCGGCAAGATCGGGCCGCTGCTCGGTCACCGTCGGCGGCCGGTCGTACTGGTGCGCCCACAACAACGCCATGTCGTCGTCCCGCTGGAAGGGCGGCCCGCCCGTCAGGGTCTCGTGAACGACACAGGCCAGGCTGTAGACATCGCAACGGCCGTCGACCGGACGCCCGGAGATCTGCTCGGGCGCCACGTAGTCGAGCGTGCCGACGAACTGACCGACGGTCGTGAACCCGGTCAGGGACAGCGACTTCTTCGTGAGCCCGAAGTCGGTGAGGTAGACGTGCTCGGGATGGTCGCTGTCCGTGCCCGCCGCGACCAGGATGTTGCCGGGTTTGACGTCCCGGTGGACCAGGCCGTGGTCGTGGGCGGCGTCGAGCGCCGACGCCACCTGAACGGCTATGCGGCCGGCCACCGCGATGGCCAACGGCCCTTCCCGGTCGAGCAGATGACGCAGGTCTCGGCCTGCGACGTACCGCATGGCGATGTAGAGGACACCGTCCGTCTCACCCGCCTCGAAGACCGGCACGATGTGCGGATGGTCGATCGCGGCGGCCACGCGTGACTCGTGGGTGAAGCGTTTGCGGAACGTGTCGTTGCGGGCGAGTTCCGGGGCCAGCAGTTTCAGGGCGACGGTCCGGTCGAGGCGCAGGTCCTTGGCGCGGTAGACAACGGCCATGCCTCCGCGGCCGACCTCGCGCTCGATCCGGTAGCCCGCGATCTCTGTGCCGACCAGGTCGGACGACCGCCCCGAGTGCGGCGGGCCCGTGTCGTGCGGCATCACCCGTCACCGTCCTCCGTACGGTCCCCGTTCCCTTTCCCGTTCCCGTCCCCCGTGACGAGGCGGGTGGGGGCGTGTCGGGGGTCCTCGCCACGCCTGGCCGGTCCCGGCCCTACACCCGGCACGACCTGCGTGGGCGCATGCCCGGCCGCAGCAGGCGGCCCGGGCGGCTCATGCGGCTCGTGCGGCCCGGATGACCCGGGCGGCGCGGACGGCGCAAGCGGCTCGGGACCGGCCGGTCCGGGAGGGGTGGCGGCAGACGGGTGGAGGCCGGAGGCGGCAGGCGGCTGCTGCGTCGCGTACGCGCTGAGCCGGGTGCCGTCGCAGTACACCCATCGCTCGTGCTCGGCCTCGTACAGCCAGACGGCCTCCTCCTCGGCGACGATCCCGACCCGCATGCCCTGTGTCCGGGCGTGGAACGCCTCCCCGTCGAGGCGTCCGGCCGCGAGGTCCTCGACGGCCTGCCGGTACCGGGCCAGCGTCTCCTCGACGCGGGCGAGCAGCGGGCGCGGGTCGGCCGTACGGGCGAGCGGCTGCCCGGCGGCGGGCGGCTCCTGCGGTACGGCGACCAGCAGACGGCCGTCGACCCACGCGGACCAGCCGTTGGCGCATACGACGTGCCCCCAGTCGCCGCGCCGCTCGACGAGCCGGACCGGGAGGAGGGCGTCGAGGGACACGGTGGGCCGGACCGGGTCGGGGGCGTCCCAGGCCGGCATGCCGTCCTGCGGGACCACGTGCGTGGGGCGGAAGCCGGAAGTCGTCGTCATCGCGTCTGCTTCCCCCTCCTACTTCCGCATGACTTCGGGTTCATGCCGCCTGAGCAGCTTGGCCACGGCGTAGCCGAAGACGGCCGAGAGGACGACGAGCATGCCCATGTTGAGCAGCCACACGCCCGGCGAGTGCCGGAACAGCGGGTCGGCCGTCAGCTTGCCCGGAACGAGCCGGGCCAGTTCGACGGTGCCCGCCATCGCGCCGAGCGCCCAACGCGACGGCACCAGCCACGACAACTGCGCGATGCCGGGCACCCCGTCGAGCTTCAGCAGCGCGCCGCAGAACACCACCTGGACGATGGCGAGGAGCACGAGCAGCGGCATCGTGACCTCCTCCTTGCGTACCAGCCCGGAGACGAGGAGTCCGAGCATCATCGCGGTGAAGGCGAGGAGCGCGACGGCGACCGTGATCTCCGCGAGGGGCGGCAGGACGACTCCCTCGCCGCCGGGCGCGTTCAGGTCGACACCGAGCAGCGCCACCAGGGTCAGCACGACGGCCTGGAGCACGGTGACCGCGCCGAGGACGACGACCTTGGACATCAGGTACGCCGATCTGGACAGGCCGACGGCCCGTTCGCGCTGGTAGATGACGCGCTCTTTGACGAGTTCGCGTACGGCGTTGGCCGCGCCCGTCAGGACCCCGCCGACACAGAGGATGAGCAGCGCGTTCATCGCCGTCTCCTGCGTCAGTCTGCTCCCCGCCAGCGCCCGGGCCATCGCGCCCATCACGAAGGGCAGGGCGATCATGATGGCTAGGAACGTCCGGTCCGCGCTGAGCGCCGCCGCGTACCGGCGCACGAGCGTGCCCAGTTGCGAACCCCAGCTCTGTGGTTTCGGGGGCCCGACGACCATGCCTTCGGGGACGGAGCCGTCGTCGGCGCGGGGCAGGCGCGGCTGGGCGGTGGCGTTGACTATGTACTGCCGGTGCTGGGGCGACTCGCGGTAGTCGCCTGCCCAGTCCCGGCCCTGGTCCCGTTCGAAAGCCTCGAAGGCCTCCGGCCACTGCTCGTAGCCGAAGAAGGCGAGGGTCTCGTCGGGCGGCCCGTAGTAGGCGACCTTGCCGCCGGGCGCCAGCACGAGCAGCCGGTCGCAGACGTCGAGGCTGAGCACGCTGTGCGTGACGACGACGACAGTCCGCCCGTCGTCGGCCAGCCCGCGCAGCATGTGCATCACGGAGCGGTCCATGCCGGGGTCGAGGCCGGAGGTCGGCTCGTCGAGGAAGAGCAGCGAGGGTTTGGTGAGCAGTTCGAGTGCCACACTGACACGTTTGCGCTGGCCGCCGGAGAGGCTGTGGATGGCCTGCCCGGCGCGTTGTCCGAGGCCCAGTTCACGGATGACCTCGTCGACGCGGGCCCTGCGCTCGGCCTTCGCCGTGTCCTGCGGGAAGCGCAGTTCGGCCGCGTAGGTGAGGGCGCGTCGCACGGTCAGCTGGGCGTGCAGGATGTCGTCCTGCGGCACGAGGCCGATGCGATGCCGCAGCTCGGCGTAGTCGTGGTAGAGGTCGCGGCCGTCGTACAGGACCGTGCCGCGGTCGGCGGGGCGCTGCCCGGTCAGGGCGTTGAGCAGCGTGGACTTTCCCGCGCCGCTGGGTCCGACGACGGCCAGCAGGCACTTCTCCCCGACAGGGAAGGAGACCCGGTCGAGGAGCGTCTTACGGCCCCGGTCCACGGCGACGATCAGGTCCTGCACGTCGAGCGAGACCTCGCCGGTGTCGACGTACTCCTGGAGCTGGTCGCCGACCAGGCAGAACGCCGAGTGGCCGATCCCGACGATGTCGCCCCCGTCGATGCGCGCGCGGGTGACGGGCTGGCCGTTCAGGTAGGTGCCGTTGTGGCTGTCCAGGTCGGCGATCTCGTACGTCCCGTCCGGCAGCGCCCGCAGCTCCGCGTGCCGCCGGGAGACGCTCAGATCGTCGACGACGAGGTCGTTGTCACCGCCGCGGCCGATACGGACGGTGCGGGCGGGCAGCGATCGTACGGTGGCGGGCTGCCGGAAGGTGCCGGTCGCGGCGGGCACGGAGACGACCGAGGGCCGCTCGGGGGCGGGCGGGGGCCGGTCGGCAAGCACGGCGTACGGGCCGTCGGCGGGGTTGCCGAAGCGGATGACCGTGCCGGGTCCGACGTCCCACTCATGGACGCGGCGGCCGTCGGCGTAGGTGCCGTTCGTGCTGTTCTCGTCCCGCAGCGTCCAGTGTCCGGTACCCGCCCGCAGGACCGCGTGGTGCCAGGAGACCCGGACGTCCTCGATGACGATGTCGCAGACCGGGTCCCGGCCGACGTGGTAGGCGTGGTCAGGCATCAACACCGTGGAGCCCGTCTCGGTTTCAAGGACGAGTTCGGGCGCCGCAGACCGCTCTGCCATGCCTGAATTCTAGCTATTCGTCCACATGATCGCCTGCCGTGCGTGCGGTGACAGCAGCGCCCCGGGGGACGCGAGGAGCTGCGCCGGATCAGGCGGCCGGGACGGACAGGAAGGGCAGTGTCCGCTGCATCCGCAGGGCGTCGACCGACTCCGCGAGCAGTTCGTACTCAGTGGTCTCGTCACTGACGGCGATGCGCACCAGGTGTCCGGCGGCCAACTCGTCGGCGGCCAGCTCCTGTTGCGTGTCGTCGCCGCACCATGTACGCAGCACGACGGGCACATCGGGGGATGCGCCGGCGACGGGCGCCATCGAGTTCGGCGGGAAGTAGGGGGCGTCGGGGTTCGGATCCAGCCGCTCGGCGATCCAGGACGCCCGGTCCCGTAACCACCACATGGCGAGGGCCAGGGTGGGCGCTCGGTACGTGCCGAGCGGTACGCCGATCCACATTCCGCCACAGACTCCGTACGCGGTGACGTGGCACAGGAATTCGTCGTGCACGATCACTCCCCCACTACATGTGCTCGCTGCCTGTCGGCCTCTCTCCCGCGGCTCGTTCTGCCGTGCACATGGCGCTGTTCCTGTGTGAATGCCTTCGACTGACTGTGAATGACCCTAGTGTTCGAGTATCGCCACTCCTGACACGCTGTCACCATGCCTTTCCAGCCAGTCTCTTGGCATATTCACGGCGCCGACCGGCCGAATCGCGGCAAGGGGGCAGGGCACACCGTGTCGCCGGCACGCACGTCGGCCCGCCGGTGTGACACCGGCGGGCCGACGTGCGTTCGTACGCAGTACGAAGGTGGTGGGACCGTGAAGGCTAGGAGGTCGTCGACCGCCGGACGATCTCGTCGATCTGGGCGAGCTCGTCCGGCGAGAACTCCAGATTGTCCTTGGCCGCCACGCTGTCCTCCAGCTGCTGCGGGCTGCTGGCGCCGATCAGCGCGGAGGTGATCCGGCCGCCGCGCAGCACCCAGGCCAGCGCCATCTGGGCCAGGGACTGGCCGCGGGACTTGGCGATGTCGTGCAGGGCGCGCAGGTCGGCGACGAGTTCCTCGGTCAGCTTGTCCGCGCTGAGGAAGGGGCTGTCGCTCGCGGCCCGCGACCCCTCCGGGATCCCGTCCAGGTAGCGGCCCGTGAGCAGGCCCTGCTCCAGCGGCGAGTAGGCGATGGATCCGATCTGCAGTTCGTCGAGCGCGTCCAGGAGGCCTTCCTCCTCGGGGCGCCGGTCGAGCATCGAGTAGCGCGGCTGGTGGATGAGGAGCGGAGTTCCCAGTTCACCCAGGATCCGGGCGGCCTCACGGGTCTGCTCCGGCGAATAGTTCGAGACACCGACGTACAGCGCCTTGCCCTGCTGGACCGCGGAGTGCAGGGCGCCCATCGTCTCCTCCAGGGGAGTCTCCGGGTCGGGGCGGTGCGAGTAGAAGATGTCGACGTGGTCGAGGCCCATACGGTTCAGGCTCTGGTCGAGCGAGGACAGCAGGTATTTGCGGGAGCCCCATTCCCCGTACGGGCCCGGCCACATCAGGTAGCCGGCCTTGGTGGAGATGACCAGCTCGTCGCGGTACGGCGCGAAGTCCGCCTTCAGCGCCTCACCGAGGGCCGACTCGGCGGCGCCGGGCGGGGGCCCGTAGTTGTTGGCCAGGTCGAAGTGGGTGACGCCCAGGTCGAAGGCGCGCCGCAGGATCGCCCGCTGGACGTCCACCGGCCGGTCGGGGCCGAAGTTGTGCCACAGGCCCAGGGAGAAGGCGGGCAGCTTCAGGCCGCTGCGTCCGGTGCGTCGGTAGGGCATGTCCGCGTAGCGGTCGGTGTGTGCGGTGTACAACGCGTTCTCCAGAGGGGTCGGTACGGAGTGGACCGGTGTCCACTCTCGCCTGCCCGGCCGCCAGCGGTCCAACAGGAGAATCGGATGAGATTCAGCGGATACGCTTCTCAATCATGGAACTGCGCCATCTCCAGCACTTCGTCGCGGTCGCCGAGGACCAGCACTTCACCCGGGCAGCGGAACGCCTGATGGTGTCGCAGTCCGGCCTGTCCGCCTCCATCCGCACGCTGGAACGCGAACTGCGCGCCCCGCTCTTCGTCCGCACCACCCGCCGTGTGACGCTCACCGAGGCCGGGCGGGCCCTGCTGACCGAGGCGGAGCGGATCCTGGCCCAGGTCCGCGCGGCCCACGACGCGGTGGCCGCCGTGCAGGGCGTGCTGCGCGGCACGCTCTCGCTGGGCACCGAGCAGTGCATCGCCGGCGTACACGTGGCCCCGCTGCTGGCCGGGTTCCGAAGGCAGCATCCGG
The DNA here is from genome assembly GCF_040651415.1 of Streptomyces sp. NPDC048484. Classification (NCBI taxonomy): domain Bacteria; kingdom Bacillati; phylum Actinomycetota; class Actinomycetes; order Kitasatosporales; family Streptomycetaceae; genus Streptomyces; species Streptomyces sp. NPDC048484. The sequence goes on along the minus strand of NZ_JBEZJY010000021.1, from coordinate 77,704 downwards.
ACGTGGAGATCCGGCTGCGGCAGGCCGGCTCGGGCGCGCTCGCGGAGGATGTCGCGGCGGGCCGTCTGGATCTGGCGTTCGCGGTGACGACCCGCGCCGACACGGAACAGCTGCGCTGTCTGCCACTGACCCGTGAGCCGATGACCGTCCTCTGTCATCCCTCGCACCGTCTGGCGGGCGGCGGGCCGGTCACCCCGTACGAGCTGGGCGGTGAGGCCTTCGTCGACTTCCACCCGGACTGGGGGCCTCGCCGCACCACGGACGCGGCCTTCGCGGCGGCGGGCGTGCACCGGACGGTCGCCCTGGAGGTCAACGACGTGCACAGTCTCCTCGACCTCGTCGAGGAAGGCCTCGGCATCGCCGTCGTACCGCGTCACTTCGCCCAGAAACGGCCGGACCTTCCGGCCTTCCCGCTCAAGGCCGACACCGAGACCCCGTACGAGACCGTCGCGATGCTCCCACCGCCGGAGGCGACCAGTCCGGCGGCAAGGGCCTTCATGTCCCTGCTCGAAACAGGGAGCCTGACACCGCCCCCGGACGGTGTCCAGCACTCCTGACCGGGCTCCGCCCGCTCCTGGAGCGCCGGGCTACGGGGGCGGCCGCATCGGGTGGCACCCGGGGGGAAGCGGCACGTATGTGACCGGCGTCAGTACGTGTACGTGTTCAGTGCCGTCACCGCCGAGGCCGGGTTGCCGAGGTCGTAGTGGTCCACCGCGAGGAAGTTGGGCTTCTTGCGGGCTGCGGGCTGACAGAAGCGCCGGGCCCGGTCGGCGAGCTTGGTGTTGTCGGTGGTGGCGGCCGAGGCGATCGCCGCGTCACGGAAGTGGTTCATCACGAAGAGCGGGCGGAAGGGCGGTGCCGTGGCGGTGAGGGGGATGTTGGTGCCGGCGTCGTACCAGCGGCTGTAGCAGGACCAGTCCGAGCTCCCGAGGCCCGAGCCCATGGACCAGTAGTTCTCCACGGTCCACTCGCGCTGGTACATGACGCCGAAGCTGTCACGGGTGAGCCCGGCCGACTCGTCGGCGGAGCGACTGTGGTCGGTGAACAGGAGCAGACGGTCGTTGGCGGCGGTCAGGTCCGCCATCTTCGGCCAGCCGTTGGCGCGCACACCCGTCTGGTCCGGGCGGTAGAGGACGTCGGACAGGCCGTTCACCTTGGCCAGTTCACTGCGCAGGACGCCCGGGTCGACGTAGTCCTCCAGGAACACGCTGATGAACTCGTTCGGGTTCTGCCGGAGGAAGTCGACCATGCGCTGGATGTCCACGTTCAGCGCCACCGGCCTGCTGACGAGGGTGCAGCTGTTGTGGCACAGGATCGCGCCGTCCGAGGTCTGGTGGATGTCCAGCATGAATCCGCGTACGCCGTCGGTGAGTTGCTGGTTGATGCCCCGGCTCTGGTTCGGGACGAGATTCACGAAGGGCGGTGCGAATCCGCCGTCGACACCGTTCGCGTAGGCGTTGTGCGAGGTGAGGAACGTGACCTGGTCGAGGGTGCGTCGGTCCGCGGACGGCATCGGGGAGGTCGGGGACGTCACCGGCGTCAGGTACCAGGCCGCGGGATCGCCCGCCGCGCCCACCACCAACTGCGCGGGGTAGTTGGCACCGGAGGTCTTCGCTCCGACGGTCAGGTACTGGTCGGCGCCGGGCACTTTGAGCCGGTACCGGTCGGTGCCCGTCGGGGTGATCTCCCACGAGGCGTCGGCGCCCGCGCAGGCCACGGTTCTCGCCTGGCCGCCCGACCGGCCGAGGCAACTGCCCGCCGTGTCGGTGCTTTCCAGCACGTACGAGGTGCCGCCGGCCCGGAGCGTCCACTGCTGGCGGTCCTCGTTGCCCTTGGGGTTGCGCTGGACGACCGCTCCCCCGCTGTCGGCGGCGTTCAGACCGGTGACAGCGCTCTGTACGTAGAAGACGCCCGCCGTCGGCACGTCCGCGGCATGGGCGGGAGCGGCCAGGACGGTGGTCAGTGCGGCTCCGGCGGCGGTGAGGGCGAGCAGGGGGCGATATCTCCGCATGGCGGTCGGGTCCCTTCGGCAGCGCGGCGCGCCGGTTCGACGGCCGGAAAAAGTGGGGGGTCTGCGCGGGACACTCAATCGGCTTGGTATGTACCGGTCAATAGCGCGAGCCGGCCGGGCGCTGTCGCGGCGGTGACAGCTGAGCGCCGGAGACCACCGGCGGTTCCGACCGCCGCGGGCACCGCTCACCGGGTGCTCCGGTGTTTCACGGGCCGCATGCCGGGCACCGCGATACTCCTACGGGGAGCACGAAACGATCACCGGGTCAGGAGGCTGAACATGAACGACGACAGCATGGCGGACGACGCCTACCAGCCCACGGGGACCAACGAGGAGCAGGAAGACGCCTCTCCGCTGGACCTCCAGGACGCGGTGGACGAACGCACGTACGACGACATGCTCGACGAAGGCTATTCCCCGCCCGAGAAGCCGCTGGGTGTCAACAAGAGTGGTGTCACGGCGGCCGAGCAGCATGAGGGCGAGAGCCTCGACGAACGGCTGGGCCAGGAGGTCCCCGACGAGGACGCCCCGGCCGGCGACGGCATCGGCGACCTGCCCGACGGCGAGGGCGAACCGCTCGACCCCGAGGCAGGCGCGGAGCGCGCGGGCCGCCTGGTGGCGCCGGACGAGGGCGCGCACTCGGACACGACGAAGGAAGCCGTCGCCTCCGACCTGGGCATCGACGGTGGAGCGGCGGGCGCCGAGGAGGCCGCGGTCCATGTCGTACCCGAGGAGGAGCCGCCCTCGGCACCGTAGGCAACCGTTCGGGACGCGTGCCTTCCCGATGCCCGCCGTTCCCTGCGCCTGCCGATCCCTACGCCTGCGAGGAGGTACCTGGGTACTCGGTTCACCCGGGTACTTGGGTACTCGCCAAGAAAGACGGCACTGACGGGACAGGGCGGAGATTTCGATGACTGCACCGCGATCCTCGGCGGCACGGACAGTTTCGGAGGCTGCCCGTCACGCGAAGGCCGGCGACCTGCCACGCACTCTCTGCCAAACGGTGTGCGAAGTCCTGGCCGCCGACGGGGTGACATTGTCCCTGTTCACCGACACGCCGGCCCGGCAGCTGCTGTGCGCGTCCAACGACACGGCTCTTCGACTTGAGGAGATCCAGTTCACCGTGGCGGAAGGCCCCTGTATCTCCGCCGCCTCGGAAGGCGTGCCGGCCGTGGGAAGCGGCCTGCGGCGGCACGTCACCCCTTGGCCCTTCTTCGGCGCGACCGTCGTCGAGGACCTTCCCGAGGTGGGCGCCGTCTGCGCGTTCCCCATGCGGGCCGCCGAGCAGACGCTCGGCTCGATGGAACTCTTCACGCGTGCCGACGGCGGCCTCGACGCGCCGTCGATGCGTGTGGGCGCCCAGGTCGCCGACGCCGTGGTGAGGGCTCTCCTGCCGGCGCGCACCAAACTCTTCGACGACTTCGCGTTCCCCAAGTGGCAGCCCAGGGACGTCGTACGGGCCCACTGGTCCTCGACCCATCAAGCCACCGGGGTCGTCGCCGCCCGCTCCGGTATGAGCATCGACAGCGCTCTCGCCACGATGCGGGCGGAGGCCTTCCGCACAGGGCAGACACTCGCGGAGATCACCGCGGCCGTACTCAGGCCTCCGCCCCTCGCGTGAGCGGTTCGTCATTCGGTCAGTGGTCAGTACTGGCAGTGGTCAGTACTGGCGGTCAGCCGGTCAGTGCTGGAACGCGCCGGCCCGCACGTGCTTCATGACATGGCTCGCCACCCGGTAGCGGCCGTTGGGTACGTCGCGGGACTTGGCGACGTGCACGGCGAGCGGGCCGGCCCATTCATAGCCCCGGCTCTCCCCATGGCGAAGGAGGCTGTCGGTGAGAACCTGGTCGATCCGGCTGCCGTTGCGTTCGAGTTCCTCGTGTGCGAACTCGGCCAATTCGACGTCATAGGCATTGGGGACGACGGTCCGGCTCTCGCTGCACACGACGATGTTGTCGTCGCACTCCTTGCGCAGGGCCTCGATCAGTTCGACCGGTTCCCTGTGCCGGATCTGTGCGAACAGTGACCCTCCGAACCGCTCCAGCGCTCGTTCCAGGCCGGTGAGTGCGCTCACGACCGCTCCTCCCGCTCCTCGAAGTCGCCCGGCCGGACCCGGGCCTCCGGTTGCTCCGGCAGCACCTGGTCGCCGGCCTCGGACCTGCGACGATTGTCCTCGGAAACGGTCATTACGGGCAGCTCCTCACTCGCACGTTCATGTCGTGGTGTCTGTCGTTCTGTCTGTCGTTCTGCCTGTCGTGGTGTTCCGCTCATGTTCCGCTCTGTGCGGCGGGTTCCCGGGCAACGGGAATCGACGCGTGCCGGAACGGAGTGCTCCCGGGCCCTGCCGCCACATGAGACGGCAGGGCCCGGGAGCGGTACAGGGGACTTCTGTGGTCCCTACAGGAGGTCCCGTGGCACCGTCTCGTTCCAGGTGCGGGAGAAGACCCGGCGCTCGCCCTCGTAGCCGTCCAGGGTGGCGTCCACGAAGAAGTCCCGTTCGTCGCAGCTCAGCCGGGTGCGTGTCTCCACGCGGACATCCCAGTCGTCGCGACTGAAGCGCATGGTCCAGGCCGACTCGCCGGTGACCGAGGTGAAGTCGTCGGCGACGGCGGTGTACCGCTCGTAGGCGCGGCGGCCGACGTCGAGGTCGATCTCGTCGAAGTGGACGAGTCCCTGGTCCTTCACGATCTCCAGTTCGGCGCGGTAGCCGACCATGTCGCGCTTCACCTCCCACCGCCCCTCGGGGGCGGTCAGCCGGGTCGTGCTCACCGGGGGTGTGCCCTCGGGCTCCTCGAACGGGTTCACCGCGATCTCGTCCGGTTCGTCCGTCGGGCGGACGGGGAGCGTGAGAGTGCTGGAGCCTTCGTACACGCTCAGCAGTGCCGGCTCGGGGGGTGGCCAGGCGAGCGGCCAGTACGACGTGGACAGGGAGAGGCGGACCCGGTGCCCCGGGGGGAACGCCTGCCCCACTCCGTTGAGCTGGACGGTCGCGCGGTAGCGCGTGCCCGGCTCCAGTGGTTCGGGGTTCTCGGTGCTCTCCCTGCGCGTGATGTTGAGCAGGCCGTAGGTGACGCGGGTGGCGGCGCCGTCCGGGCTCACGTCCGACAGACGCGCAGCGACCATGGCGACCGGCCGGTCGGCCGAGAGGTCCAGTTCCACGGTCGGCGAGCCGAGGATCTCCAGCCGTTCGGTCAGCGGCTCGGTCTCGAAGACGAGCGAGCCGCCGTCTTCTTCACGCTGGTCGTACGGCAGGTCCGGAGGCGCGTTGTAGGAGGCCCACTTGCCCGCGAACTGGCCGACGGACAACGGGGAACGCACCGTCATCGCGGCGCCCTCGCCGGCCGTCCCGTCCTCGACACCGGCCCCAGCACCGACGCCGGCCCCGGCATCGGCATCGGCATTGGCTTCGACCGGAGTGCCGATCCGGTGCCGGGTCAGCGGGTGGGTGACGGGATGGACGTACGGGGACGGCCAGGTGGGTTCCGCGACCCAGCGGCCCGGGCGCTCCTCGTACGACGTGGACGGGGGCACGCTGTCCTGCATCCAGGTGTGCAGCATGGGACCGTCCATGACGCCGTTGTCGGCCCCCTTGAGCCAGTGGTCCCACCACCGCACCACTTCCTGGAGGTAGCCGATGGCGGGCCCGGGTTCTCCGAGGTGGGGGAACTTGTGCGACCAGGGGCCGATCAGTCCCTTGCGGGGCACGTCCAGGTGGCCGAGCAGCCGGGTCACGGCGTTGGAGTAGCCGTCCGCCCAGCCACTGGAGGCGAGGACGGGGCACCGTACGGCCTGGTAGTCCTCGGAGACCGAGGCGTGCCGCCAGTAGTCGTCACGGCGCTGGTGGCGCAGCCAGGGAAGGGCCCAGGGCCCGGAGTTCTCCAGGCGTTCGTGCCACATCTCGCGCCAGCGGTCGCCGACCACGGCGGGGTCGGGCGGCAGGGTGGCGTAGGCGAACATGGTGCCCGCCTCGGCGAGGTTGTCCGACAGCATGGCGCCGCCCATGTAGTGCATGTCGTCGGCGTGCCGGTCGTCGGTGAAGGACGCGATGACGATGGCGCGCAGGCTCGGCGGCTGCCGGGCGGCCACCTGGAGAGCGGCGAAGGCTCCCCATGAGAGACCCATCATCCCGGTGCTGCCGTCGCACCAGGGCTGGTCGGCCAGCCAGGCGAGGACCGCTTCCGCGTCGGCCTGTTCCTGTTCCAGGTACTCGTCCCTCAGCACCCCCTCCGAGTCGCCGGTGCCGCGCAGGTCGACGCGCACACAGGCATAGCCGTGGCCGGCGATGTAGGGGTGGTGCATGGAGTCGCGTACCGAGGTGAGGTCGCGTTTGCGGTAGGGGATGTACTCCAGCACCGCGGGCACGGGCTCGTTGTCCGAGGAGGTGGGGCGCCAGACGCGGGCCGACAGCTGGATGCCGTCGGGCATCGGGATACGGACGTCCTCCTCTTCCTTTGTCGCGTACGGCAGGTTGCTCACGTGACGCATGGGCGGACTTGCTCCTTGGTCGTGCGGTCGCGCGGTCGTCACCGGGGGCTGTCGTCGAAGGCGAGCCCCAGTGCGGCCACGCACTGGTCGTACTTCTTCCGCAGGTCCTCCTCGCTGTTTCCGCCGGTGAAGATGTGCGCCAGCTCGTAGCTGTAGCTGTCCTGTTGGGACAGGGCGGAAAGGGCCTGCCCCTCCTCGGTGGTGACGTCCACCCGCACGCCGTCGGCCTCGTACTCGATGCCGAGGAGGTCGTCGGGCGAGGGCACACTGCGCACCACTCCGTCGGTGAACCAGCGGTAGTACCACTTCGCGGCCATCGCGTACGAGCCCGCCCGCTGCGGCATGCGCGGGTCCTCACCGAGGGCGAGGCCGAGCATGGAGTGGTGGTTGGGTACGCCGTCGACGTACTCGAACAGTTCGGCGTGTGACTGGGAGTGCCGGGGGTTGATCTCCAGCAGGTTGATCTCCTGGGTCTTCGGGTCGTAGAAGTACTCCACGCTGAAGGTGGCCGACTCGAAGCCGATCTGGCGCATGGTGCGCTCGGTGACGTCGTGCAGTTGCTCGATCACCGGCGGCGGCAGCGTCGAGGGGTACTGGTGGCGCTGGAAGCTCGAAGTTCCGGGGTAGTTGATGGAGTCCAGCACGCCGTAGACGGTCACCTCGCCCTCATGGACGTACCCCTCGACGGCGACCTGGAGGCCTGTCATCGCCTCTTCGGCGAGGCAGACCTGGCCACCGACCCCGTCCATCTCGGGCGGCAGCTCAAGCCGGTCGAGGATGTACTCGAAGGGACGGCCGACCCGGGCGATGCCCTCGCGTATCTGGCGGACGGCGTCACGGAACTCGTCCATGTCCTTGACGCCGAAGGCGAGTTCGGAGGAATACGAGAGGGCCGGCTTGACCCACATCGGGAACCGTACGTTCTCAGGGGGCTGCGGATCGTCGGTGTCCAGGTCGACCCGGCCGAACCGCGGATGCCTGTCGGTGACCTTCTGCTGCTCCAGCCGGCTCCAGTACTTGTGCTCGCACTTGACCACCGACTCCAGGCTGGTGCTACGGGTTCCGTAGCGCTCGGCGAGGATCGGCACGAGGGTGCTCACGGGGAAGTCCCAGTAGCCCACGATCGCGTCGATGCTTCCGTCGAAGGCGTCGAGTGCGGCCTGGGCCTTGTCGATGAGTTCCGGGACCGACACCTCTCCGTCCTGCAGTTCCCCGGTCGTCAGCAAGGGGTGGTAGTGCAGCGGCCTGGCTCCCGCCGCCGCGTTCAGCGTGGGCAGGTTGGCGTCGTCCAGACCTATCACGAAGACGTTCTTCACATCAGTCGCATTCTCAACATCGGTCACGTTCTCAACATCGGTCACGTTCTTCTCGGGCACAGGCCACCTTCCAGCTCTTCCATGGATCCCTGCGGAAGACCGTGGGGTACCCCTGAGCGGCTCGGTAAATCTCCCACCGCCGGTCAGAGCGTTCACGGGTGTGATGCCGGCCCCCCGGGACACCCGGGACGCCACGACCTGTGCGGCCCTACGAGGGGCCGTACAGGCCACCATTCCACAATCAAGGGCATATGCGCTGAAATACGGGCATACCTTGCTAGAAATTCTCGTACGACCCCAGAGGAGTGGACGATCGTGACGGATGTACCGAGCAGCGGCCCCGCCCCCGACGACCGGGAGGTGCTCACCAACCGGCAGGGGCACCCGGTCCACGACAACCAGAACCAGCGCACCGTGGGGGCCCGCGGCCCCGCGACGCTGGAGAACTACCAGTTCCTCGAGAAGATCAGCCACTTCGACCGCGAGCGCATCCCGGAGCGCGTCGTCCACGCCCGCGGGGTGACCGCGTACGGCTACTTCGAGGCGTACGGAGCCTGGGGCGACGAGCCGATCGGCCGCTACACCCGCGCCAAGCTCTTCGCCGAGCGCGGCAAGCGCACGGACCTGGCCGTCCGCTTCTCCACGGTGATCGGCGGCCGGGACTCCTCCGAGGCGGCGCGCGACCCGCGCGGCTTCGCGGTGAAGTTCTACACCGAGGACGGCAACTGGGACCTGGTCGGCAACAACCTGGGCGTGTTCTTCATCCGGGACGCGATCAAGTTCCCGGACGTGATCCACTCGCTCAAGCCCGATCCGGTCACCTTCGAACAGCAGCCGCGCCGCATCTTCGACTTCATGTCGCAGACCCCGGAGTCCATGCACATGCTGGTGAACCTCTTCAGCCCGCGGGGGATCCCGGCCGACTACCGCCATATGCAGGGCTTCGGCGTCAACACGTACAAATGGGTCAACCAGGAGGGCGACACGGTCCTGGTCAAGTTCCACTGGATGCCCAAGCAGGGTGTACGCAGCATGACGGAGGAGGACGCGGCGAACGTCCAGGCCGAGGGCCTCGGCCACGCCACCAAGGACCTCTACGAGGCGGTGGAACGCGGCGAGTACCCGGAGTGGGAGCTGCTGGTCCAGGTCATGGACGACCACGACCACCCCGAGCTGGACTTCGATCCGCTGGACGACACGAAGACCTGGCCCGAGCAGGACTTCCCGCCGAGGCCGGTCGGCAGGATGGTGCTCGACCGGATGCCGGACAGCTACTTCGCGGAGAACGAGCAGATCTCGTTCGGCACCGGCGTCCTGGTGGACGGCCTGGACTTCTCCGACGACAAGATGCTGGTGGGCCGGACCTTCTCCTACAGCGACACGCAGCGCTACCGGGTCGGTCCGAACTACCTGCAGCTCCCGGTGAACCAGGCCAAGAACGCCGAGGTCCGTACGAACCAGCGGGACGGCCAGATGACGTACCACGTGGACGGTGGGGGCGGGAACCCCATCGTCAACTACGAGCCGTCGATCACCGGTGGCCTGCAGGAGGGGCAGCGCCCCAGCCATGACGAGCAGGGCCCGGAGATCAGCGGCCGGCTCACCCGCAAGCGGATCCCCCGCACCGACGACTACACCCAGGCGGGCCAGCGCTACCTGCTGATGGAGCAGTGGGAGCGGGACGACCTGGTGAAGAACTTCGTCGACCTGCTGTCCCAGTGCGACCGGCCGGTGCGGGAACGGATGGTGTGGCACTTCCTGCTGGTGGAGAACGAGCTCGGCCTGAAGGTCGGTGACGGGCTCGGCATCGGACCCCAGGACGTCGCCGCTCTGGAGCCGCTGGCAAGCCAGGACCTGACCGACGAGGAGCGCGAGCGGCTCGCCAACCTGGGCAAGAATCCACCCCGGGACGTCACAGGGCTGACCATGACCCACTGCGTCCCCAACACGCGGCACACGGTCACGCGCTGAGCGCCCGAGGACGAGTGGCGATACGGACCAGCGGCGTCACGGCTCCGCGGCCGGCCTACCGCCGGCCGCGGAGCCGTGTCCGGCGGAGCGTCAGCAGTACAAGTTGTTGCCCGCCGTCGTGCCGAGGATCTGCACGAACCGCTGGTAGCTGTCCACCCGGCTCTGCACCTGGGCGGGGTTCTTGCCGTCGCACTCCAGCGAACCGTTGATGGAGCGGATCGTCTGGCCGAAGCCCGCGCCGTTGACCATCGCGTTGTGGCCGGTCATGGAGCCGGGTCCGGACTGGGTGTTCCAATACCAGAGGCCCGTCTTCCAGGCCACGGCGGAGTCGTTCTGCACGAGCCAGGGGTTGTTCAGGAGGTCGATGCCCAGCGCGTCGCCCGCGGCCTTGTAGTTGAAGTTCCAGCTGAGCTGGATCGGCCCGCGGCCGTAGTACGCGGCCTGACCGGCCGGGCAGCCGTAGGGCCGGCCCCAGTCGCAGTAGTGCGGGTAGTTGGCGGTGTTCTGCTCGACGATGTGGACCAGCCCGCCGGTCTCGTGGTTGACGTTGGCGAGGAAGGCCGCGGCCTCCTGCTTCTTCACCGTGTCGCTGCCGGTGTTCGCGAAGGCCGGGTACGCGCTCATCGCGGCCTTCAGCCCGCTGTAGCTGTAGAACGAGTTCCGGCCGGGGAACATCTGGTTGAACTGCGCCTCACTGACGACGAACCCGGAGGGGTTGGTCGCTCCGTCGCAGGCGTACGGCTCCCAGTACCAGGTGCTGATGGTGGGGTCGTAGCCCGGGTTGTCATGCTCGGCTATGTAGGCCTTGCCGTCGGTGTACCGGACGATGTTGCCGGTCGCATAGGACTTGCCGGCCACCCAGCTCGGGTAGCTCGAACAGGCCGCGGCGGACGCGCCCGACGCCGGCAGGAGCACCGGCGCGGCGGTTCCGAGGACGATCGCGGCCACGAACGCAGAGATACGGCGCCTCGACACAGGACCAACTCCTTGGCGGAGCACGGCCGCGACCCGTACCGGGGCAGCGCGGAGCACACCTTGTACGCACGTGCCGGTGATACCGGCCGCGGCGTACGGGGCGACCGTGGTGGGGGGTGTGGAGCCACACTCCACCACCTTGGTCTGGACCAGTCAAGGGTGTAGACCAGTCAACCCGCCCCGGTGCCGCGGCGCTTCATCGCCACGTCGGCCCGGCTTCAGCCCAGCGGCTTCTCCAGCACCGCCTTGCGGTGGCTGAACGTCTCGATCGAATAGCGGCCGTGGTAGTTGCCCATGCCGCTCTCCCCCACCCCGCCGAACGGCAGGTCGGAGACGGTGAGATGGGCGAGCGGCAGACCGAGGCCCAGGCCGCCGGACGAGGTCTCGGCGGCGAGCCGCTCCCGGGTGGTGTCCGACTCGGTGAAGGCGTACAGGGCGAGGGGCTTGTCACGGTCGTTGATGAAGTCGATGGCCTCGTCAAGACCGGGGACGGTCACGATCGGCAGGAGGGGGCCGAAGATCTCCTCGCGCATGACGGGCGCCTCGGGATCGACGTCGGCCAGGACGGTCGGCGCGATGTACAACGCGCCCCGGTCGGTGCCGCCGCCGACGACGACCCGGCCGGAGTCGAGCAGCCCGCTGAGCCGGTCGAAGTGCCGCTCGTTGATGATCCGGCCGTACTCGCCGGAGGTCGACGCGTCGGACCCGTACAGCGCCTCGACGGCCTCGGTCAGCGCGGGCTCCAGGGCGCGGGCGGTCTCCGGGTCGGTCAGGACGTAGTCGGGCGCCACACAGGTCTGCCCGGCGTTGAGGAACTTGCCGCGCGCCAGGCGGTCGGCGACGACGGTGAGGTCGGCGCCCCGGTCGACGAAGGCCGGGGACTTTCCGCCGAGTTCGAGGGTGACCGGGGTGAGGTGCTTCGCGGCGGCGGTCATCACGATGCGGCCGACCGTGCCGTTGCCGGTGTAGAAGATGTGGTCGAAGCGCTCGGCGAGCAGGGCCGTCGTCTCGGGGATGCCACCCTCGACGACGGCGACCGCCTCGGTGTCGAGGTAGCGGGGCAGCAGCCGGGCCAGCTCGGCGGAGGTGGCCGGGGCCAGCTCGCTGGGCTTGACGACCACCGCGTTGCCCGCGGCGAGCGCACCGAGCATCGGGGCGAGCAGGAGCTGCGCCGGGTAGTTCCAGGGGGCGATGACCAGGACGACACCGAGCGGGTCGTACCGCGTCCACCCGGTCGCGTCGGCGCCGAGGTGCGCGGGGACGGGGGCCGGCTCGGGGCACAGCCACTGTTCGAGGTGCTCAAGGGTGTGGTCGATCTCCCGCACGACGAAGTCGATCTCCGTACGGAAGGCCTCGGTGGAGCTCTTGCCCAGGTCGGCGTGGAGGGCGGCGGCGAGTTCCGCACCGCCCGAGGTGAGCATCTCGCGCAGGCGGCCCAGCTGGCCGGTGCGCCACTCGACGGGCTTGGTGCGGCCGGAGCGGAAGGTGGCGCGCAGCCGGGCCACGACGTCGGCGGGCTGCTCGGGGATGGGCTGATTCACGGTGAAACCGTATCGCGCGTTCCGCACACGTCGAAACACCGTCCGTGCTCGTCGCGTCACGCCGGGGACGGCCCCGGCTGTGTGTAGTGGTGGGCGCGGACCCTGCGCAGCCATGCCTCTGCAGGCGCCTCGTCGGCCTGTTCCGGCAGGGCGCTGCGGGTCTCGTCGAAGGCCGTCTCGTAGTGCTTGAGCAGGGGCAGCGCGATCATGGCGTCGGCTGCCACCTGTTCGCCGAACCGGTGGTAGTCGTCCGGGTCCTCGACGCGGATACTCAGGCGGCCGGTGGCGTACAGCTCGAAACCCTGGTGGCACAGGCGTCGCAGATGCCGGGCGTGCTTCGCGGTCCGTTTGCGGGTGTCCGCGGAGAAGGAGCCGTGCCTGCGGTCGTAGAGGCGCTTGAACTGCTGGCCGGCGTAACCGAGATAGGCGTCGCGGACCCGCTTCGCGGAGAGCAGGGTCGTGCGCAGGCCGATGAGTTCGTCGCCGAGCGGGGTGCGGACCTCGTACAACTCGTCGGGCAGCCACACCAGTTCCGTCACGGTCGGGTTGCCGCCCAGGGCGAGTCTGCACCACTTGGCCGCTTCGTGCAGTGTGCTGTCCGGCGTGGTCGTGACGTGGGACTCCTTCGGACCGTGCAGGCCGTGCAGATCTTCGGTGGGGGCGGCGAACACGCCGAGCCGGTCCACGTCCGAGCCTTCGCGGGCCAGGCCGTACGCGGTCGAGCCGACGATGCCGGACAACAGGATGTTCTTGGTGGTCACAGCCGCCCCCGCTCCCCCGCCGCCCTGCTGCCCTGTGCGAGCCGGGCGGCTCGCACAAGGTCACCACCCGGGGTGTGGCCGCGTACAGCGATTTTCCGGGAGGGGGCCGAACGGCGGCGCCCCTGGCGGCTCAGCCGGTGGCTCAGCTCGCGAACGGCACCTGCGCCGAGAGGGCGGGCCGGGTGGCGAACGGGTGCTGCCACAGGCCGCGCGCGGCCAGCCGGGGCAGGACACCCTCGCCGAACCAGTACGCCTCCTCCAGGTGCGGATACCCGGAGAGGACGAACTCGTCGATGCCGAGGCGGTGGTACTCGGCGATGCGGTCGGCGACCTCGTCGTGGCTGCCGACCAGGGCGGTGCCCGCGCCGCCGCGCACGAGGCCGATGCCGGCCCACAGGTTCGGGTGGATCTCCAGCCCGTCGCCGCTGCCGCCGTGCAGGGCGAGCATGCGCTGCTGTCCCTGGGACTCGCTGCGGGCGAGTCCGGCCTGCACGGACTTCACGGTCTGTGGGTCGAAGCCGGCCAGCAGCCGCTCCGCCTCCGCCCAGGCCTGCTCGGAGGTGTCGCGGGTGATGACGTGCAGCCGGATGCCGAACCTGACGGTCCGGCCTTCCTTCTCCGCGAGCCCGCGGACCCACGCGATCTTCTCGGAGACCTGGGCGGGCGGCTCGCCCCAGGTGAGGTAGACGTCCACGTGCTTGGCGGCGATCTCTCCGGCGATGGGCGACGAGCCGCCGAAGTACACCTCGGGGACCGGGTCGGGCACCCGGGCCAGCCGGGCGTCCTCGACCTTGAGGAACTCGCCGTCCAGGTCGACGGTTCCGCCCTCCCACAGTTCCCGGACGATCCGCAGGAACTCGCCGGTACGGCGGTAGCGGGCGTCCTTGTCGAGGAAGTCGCCGTACGCGCGCTGTTCATGACTCTCGCCGCCGGTGACGACGTTGAGTAGGAGCCGTCCGCCGGACTGCCGCTGGAAGGTCGACGCCATCTGCGCGGCGAGCGTCGGCGAGACGGACCCCGGCCGGAAGGCGACCAGGAACTTCAGCCGCTCGGTGTTCTGGCTGACCATCGCGGTGGTCAGCCAGGCGTCCTCGCACCATGCGCCGGTGGGTGTCAGCGCGCCGACGAAGCCGAGGTCCTCGGCCGCGCCGGCGATCTGGCTCAGATACGCGACCGTCGGCGGCCGGTCCCGGCCGGACAGCGTGGCCGGGGTGCCGTGGCCGCCCCCGACGACATCGCGGCTGTCGCCGTTGGTGGGCAGGAACCAGTGGAAGGTGAGGGACACGGGGGCGTTCTCCGATCGGGGCGCGGGGCATGGGGCGTATGAAACGCAGGGGGCGGCTTTCCGGGGTCAGGGGTCAGAGGAGTCCGTGGCGCGGAGGCAGGGTGCCGTTCAGCACGTACCGGCCGATGTGCTGGATCTTCCAGCGGGGTGGGTCGTGCAGCGTGTGGGTGCGCGCGTCGCGCCAGTGCCGGTGCAGATTGGCGGAGTTGGCGGCGGACCGGGTGCCGGACACCTCGAAGAGCGCGCTGGACACCTCGACGGCGGTGGCGGCGGCGTGCACCTTCGCTGCGGCCACCGCGATGGACGCCTCGGCCGCCGACTCCTCCGTGAGACCGGCGCTGCCCGCGTCGACCGCGCGGGCCGCCGCGCCGAGCAGCGCCTCGGTCGCCCGCACCTGGACCGCGAGTTCTCCGAAGCGCTGGATGAGCAGCGGATCCTCGGCCGCGGTGTCGACACCGCTCTCGAACCACGGACGGCTCTTCGTCCGTACGAAGTCCACGGCCTCGGCGAGCGCACCCGCCGCGATCCCGGCGTCGATGGCGGCGTGCAGCAACTGGGCCACCGCGCCGTGGAGTTGAGGCCCCCGGAAGGTGAGGTGGTGCGGGAGGACCCGGTCGGCGGGTACCGGCACGGCGTCCAGCCGAACCGTACCGCTGGCGGTGGTGCGCTGGCCCATGCCGTCCCAGTCGTCGACGACCGTGACACCCTCGGCGTCCCGGGGCACATACGCGACGTGCAGGCTGCCGTCCTCGGTGCGGGCGAGGACCGGGATCCAGTCGGCGAAGAGGGCACCCGTGGAGTAGTGCTTGACGCCGGTGAGGACGTACGAACCGTCCGGGCGCCGCTCCAGGCGGGTGCGGATGTCCTGGACGTGTTTCGTGCCGGCCTCCGACTGGGCGTTGCCGAACCGGCGCCCGGCCAGCACCTCGCCGAAGAAGAACGTGCGCTGTCGCGCGGTCCCCTGCCGGCGGATCACGTTGACGTAGACGAAGTGGCTCTGCGGGATCTGGGCGAGGCTGGCGTCGGCGGACGCGAGGAGCCGGAAGATCTCGGCGAGTGTCTCCTGGCGTACGTCGGCGCCGCCGTGCTCGGCGGGCACGGTGACGGCAAGCAGGCCGGAGTCGGAGAGCCGGTCCAGCTCCTCGCGCGGGAGCCTGCGTTCGGCGTCCCGGCCGGCCGCCCCGGCCCGGAACCCGTCGGCCAGGGCGGCGGCTGCGGCCAGAGCCTCGGCGTCGTCGGCGATGACCTTGGCGGTGCCCCTGGCGAAGGCCGCGGCGGGAAGTTTCGCGGACACGGTCATCCCGTCGCGGCGAGGATCGGCCTGCGGTCCAGCGCCTCGGAGAACTGGTCGAGCACCTGGGCCAGCGCCTCGACGGCCGCGGGTGCCACGGTGAGTCCGCCGTCCTCGCCGACCGCGATGTCCTTGTCCAGGGTGAACCAGCCCTGGACTATGTGCCGGGCGCCCATGGAGCTGAGGACCGGGCGCAGAGCGTAGTCGATGGCCAGCACATGTGCGGTCGTACCACCGGTGGCCAGGGGCAGCACGGTCTTGCCGGTGAGGGCGTACTGCGGGAGCAGGTCGAGCAGTGCCTTGAGGACTCCGGAGTAGGCGGCCTTGTAGACGGGGGTGCCGACGACGACGCCGTCGGCACGCGCGAAGAGGGCGGTGGCCTCGACGATCGCCGGATGCCGGAAGTCGGCGCCGAGCAGGGCCTCGGCGGGGATCGTACGGACGTCGAGCGGGATCACCTCGTGGCCCTGTGCGGCCAGCCGGTTGTCGAGGTGGCGCAGCAGACGGTTGGTGCGGGACGAGGCGGAGGGACTGCCGGAGACGGACAGGACGGTGGCCATGGGCCCTCTTTCGGGACGGGGGCGCCTCCACCCGGGAGGCGCCCCGAGGTGAGCGGTCAGGAGTACCAGGTGGGTTCGGGCAGATCGCCTTCGAGGACCCAGCGACCGACCTCGCGCCGCTTGTAGGCGACCGGGTCGTGGAGGGTGTGGGTGCGGACGTTGCGCCAGAAGCGGTCGAGGCCCTCGGCGGTGGCGGTGGAGCGGGCCCCGGTCACCTCGAAGATGCGGTTGCTGATCTCCAGGGCGACGTCGGTGGCGCGCGCCTTCACGGCGGCCACCCGCACCTCGAAGTCGCCGCGGGACTTCTCGGTCACCGCGTCCGGATCGTCGTGCAGGTGCTGGCCCTCGGCGGCGACGCTGTCCGCGAGGGCTTCGGCCGCCCAGAGTTTCGCGATCAGGTCACCGTAGAGGTCGATGACGTACGGCTCGTCGACCGCCCGCTCATGGCCGCCGTGCAGCCAGGGCCGTGCCTTCGCCCGCGTGTACGCCGCCGCGGTCTCCAGGGCTCCGGCGGCGATGCCGAGATAGAAGTTGACGAAGACCAGCTGGATGGTGGGGACGTTGAGCGTGTTGTAGATCCTCGGCCGGAACTCCTTGTCCACGTAACCGGCGGCGGAGGCCCATGGGGTGCGGACGCCGTCGAGGGTGACGCTGCCGCTCTCGGTGAGCCGCTGGCCGATGTTGTCCCAGTCGTCGTGGAACGTCAGCCCGGCGCTGTCGGACGGCACGATGGCGAAGACATGCTGGCCGGTGCCTTCGAGGACGCCCTCCAGGACCGTGACGTCGGAGACCCTGCTGCCGGTGGAGAACGACTTGTGCCCGGTGAAGACGAGGTCGTCGCCGTCCTCGGTGACCACGACGTCCTTGTCACGCGGGTTGACGGCCCCGCCGAAGAACCACTGGCCACGGGCGGCCTCGGCCTCGACGTGCTCCCACTGTTCACGGGTGCCGACCAACCGGGCGGCCCAGTTCCACAGGTAGTGGTAGCCGAGGAGCTGGCCGATGGAGCCGTCGGCCTTGGCGACCTCGCGGACGACACGGTAGGCGGTGGACCAGTCCTGGCCTCCGCCGCCGTGTTCGGTGGGGCCGAGCAGGGTGACGAGGCCGGAGTCCTTCAGCAGCCGGACCTCGGCATGGGGAGTGGCGGCGGCCCGGTCGCGTGCGGCGGCGTCGGTGGCGAGGACGGCGGCCACCTCGGTGGCGCGGCTGATCCAGTCCTGGGCGGTGGCCGGGGCGGGGCGGGTCTGCCAGTCGGCGGGCGTGGCGGTGCTCATGGTGAATGTGAACCTCTCTCGCAGTGGGGTGCGGAAGGAAGGGGACTCAGGCGTGGGCCGCCACGGATCGGGTTTCGGTGTCCGGGAGTTGGGCTTCCAGCTCGCGTACGAGGGGCAGCACGCGGCGGCCGAAGTACTCGACCTCCTCGTGGTAGTGCAGGAAGCCGAGGAGGAGCAGGTCGACGCCGAGGCGCTTGTAGGCGACGATCCGCTCGGCTATCTGCTCCGGGGTGCCGATCAGTCCCGTACGGAAGCCGTCGTTGTACTGGACGAGATCCTCGAAGGACGAGTCCTGCCACATGCCCTTGCCGTCGCCGGTGGACTGTCCGGCCTGCTTCACCGCGGCGCCGAATCCCTCGACGGCCTCGCGGTTGGCGTGCGCCACGATCTCGCGGAGGGTCTCGCGGGCCTCGGCCTCGGTGTCGCGGGCGATCAGGAACCCGTTGAGCCCGAACTTCGGTGCGCTGCGGCCGGCTTCGGCCGCCGACGCCCGTACGTCCGCGATCTGTTCGATGACCCCGTCGAAGTCCTTGCCGTTGGAGAAGTACCAGTCGGAGACCCGGCCGGCCATGGCGCGGGCGGCGGTGGAGTTGCCGCCCTGGAAGATCTCCGGGTGCGGGCGGTCGGGTGAATTGAGGGGCTTGGGCTTCAGGGAGAAGTCACGCAACCGGTAGAAGTCACCGGCCAGTTCGGTGTGGTCCTCGGTCCAGATCTGCCGCAGGGCACGGATGAACTCCTCGGAGCGGCGGTAGCGCTCGTCGTGTTCGAGCCAGGGTTCGCCGAGCGCGGTGAACTCGCCCTTGAACCAGCCGCTGACGACGTTGACGGCGAAGCGGCCGTTCGACAGGTGGTCGGCGGTGGCGCCGAACTTGGCGAGGACGCCCGGGTGCCACAGGCCGGGGTGGACCGCGGCGATGACCTTCAGACGCTCGGTGGCAAGCAGCAGGGCGAGGCTGAAGCTGGTCGACTCGTGCTGGTACTCGGCGCCGTAGCCGGCCATGTAACGGACCTGGCTGAGGGCGTAGTCGAAGCCGTTGTTCTCGGCGAGGACGGCGAGTTCGCGGTTGTAGTCGTAACCCCAGTCGGTGCGCTGTTCGATCGTGCTGGTGACCAGGCCGCCGCTGACATTGGGCACCCAGTAGGCGAAGCGGAGGGGGTCTACGGAAAGGCTCTCTGCAGGCATGCGGAACTCCTGTTGCGGGAATTCGGGCAGACCGAATTCAGGGGGTCGATTCAGCGAGGGCCGATGAATTTCCGCATTCGGGCAGCCGAATGCGTCTCACGGCTGTCGACAGCCGCGGAAGAAAGGTGGTGGGGCACAGCGGATCCGACGGGGCGCAGCGAATCAGGCAGAAGCTGCGGGTGCGGCGGATCAGGCCATGGCGCAACAGGCGGCACTGGAGACACGCGCGAGGTCGACATGGCGTCGCCGCGTGAGGTCCAGTCGCATCATCATGTTCTCGATTGTGGCGGCCGACTGTCCTGACCGTCAAGGAATATCCGATCGGTCTCGCATCCCGGACCGGCGAATTTCACGAAGGCGTGACAGGGCATCCCTTGAACCGGGCAGCGCGGGCCCAGCATTCTGATGGGGTGCGAATAGAACAGCTGGAATACATCACGGCGGTCACCCGGCTCGGCTCACTGCGCCGGGCCGCCGAGGAACTCCACCTCTCCCAGCCCGCGTTGAGCGAGACCGTACGCAATCTGGAGCGTGCACTCGGGGTCGATCTCCTGGAGCGCAAGCGCTCGGGAGCGGAGATGGGCAAGCTGATGGTCGCGGAGGGGCTGGGCGCCACGGTACTGCCCGACTTCAGTGTGATCGACGATCCGCTGACGCCGCAGGGTGCGATCACCTGCCGCCCGCTGGCCGACAACTCGATCCGGGTGCTGCTGATGCTCCAGCGACGCAGGGCGGACTCGGTGCCGCGGGCCGCGCACGATCTGTACGAGGCGTTCGTGCGCCGGGCGGCGGCACTCGGCCGGGCGGCGGCACTCGGGGGGACGATGACCGTGGCGCCCTGACGCGCCCCGGCCCGCTCCGCCCGGCCTGGCCGGCGGTGCCAGATCGTGCGCTGTGTCCGGCACGGCACTCGTCCGTCACGGCACTCAACCCCGGCACGGCGCTCAACTTCGGCGCAGCACTCGTCCGGTACGGGCTCTTCGCCGTCGGCTCAGCGCTCGGAGGACCTGTCGTCCTCTCGCGCCGGTACCACCACGAGGAAGGCATCGGACTCCAGGTCCATCACGACCGCCGCCGGCTCACCCTCGGCGCGGCGTTGTGCCGCGTACTCCTCCGCGGGCCACGATCCACGCGGGGCTCCCGCGGGAAACTGCTCCAGCACCTTCGCGCCCATGACGGCTGACCTTCCGTGTCGACCAACGGCTCCCCAGAAATCCGTCTGCCCCCGATCGGCGGGCGCATGTACGGGTGTCCCGTGCTTCCGTCGCTGCGGTCTGGTCCCGGACGACCCATGTGGCCCACGCGGCGCGTCCACCGAGAGCCACTCCGGGCGAGGAATCAAGAGGAATCAAGAGGAGAACGCCGAACAGGACCGAAGGAGAGATCCGCCCATGACCAATCCGCCGAGGTCCCGGCAACGGATTCCAGCCATACGCAGTTCGCCTCCCGGAGGACCCTCACGTGAAAGAAGCCGTGCACATCGGCAAGAACCCCTCGGCCGAACCGGTCCTGCAGGACCTGATCGGCAGTGTCGCCCTCGGCGCCCAACATGCCTTCACCGGGCTCTACGACGTCGTGGCGGACCCGGCCTTCGGTGTCGTGCACGGCGTGCCGCACGGCCACGCCCCCGAGTACGACGAGGTGACGGAACAGCTGGAAACCCGGCCGTCGGCGCCGCCTCTCGGCACGGTCAAGGCGCAGCCGCTCGGCACGGTCAAGACGCGGCCGCGCGACGGGCGAAGCCGCCGGCGTGACTGCCTGGGGGTGACCGTATGAGCACCGCCGACCTTCACACGCTGACCGGCGCGTACGCGCTGCACGCACTCTCCGAGGACGAGCGAGGTGCGTTCGAACGGCACACGGTGGACTGCGAGGCCTGCGCCCAGGAGGCCCTGGAGCTGAGCGAGGCCGCGGCTCGGCTCGGCCTGGCGGTCTCCGCGAACCCGCCCTCCGCTCTCAAGGGCCGGGTCATGCGGCGGATCACGACGGTCCGCCAGGAGAGCCCGCACGGCGCATCGCTGCCGCGACCCTCGGGCGGCGGCCATCGCAGACGCCGGCTGTCGCGGTGGGCGCTCGCCGCCTGCCTTGCCGGGATGACCGCGTTCGGCGGCACGGCGGTATGGCAGTACGACCGGGCGGAGGACGCCCAAGAGCAGGCACGGCAGTCCGAGCGGCGGACGGACGCGATCGCTGCGGTGCTGGCCGCCCCGGACGCCAGGACCCGTACCGCCGAACTGCCGGACGGGGCCCGCGGCACAGTCGTCGTGTCCAGGAGCCTCGACGAGGCGGTCTTCCTCTCCTCGGGCATGGCGCGCCCGCCGAGCGGCAAGGTCTACCAGCTGTGGTTCGACGACGGCGGCAGCATGAGGTCCGCCGGCCTGATGGACCCCCACCGGACAACCGGGGCGGTTCTTCTGGAGGGGGCGGTGACCAGGGCCTCCGGTATGGGCATCACCGTCGAGCCGGCCGGCGGCTCGGCCGAACCGACCTCGGCTCCCGTGGCCTCGACGACCCTCCCGGCCTGACCGTGCCCCTCTCCCCCCGTGCCCCTCTCCCCCTGTCCCCTTCGCCTGTCCCCCTCGCCGTCTCCATCCCCCTCCCCGTCTCCGCCGTACCACCCCACTACACATAAAGGGAAAATAAGCGCAGTATGTGTACATACGCCGCGTCTACCGCATATGACCCAATCGCGGTCAGACCTGCAGAGACAAAGGAGTCAAGTCATGGCCAACGTCTCGAACACCAGAGGTGACATCACCAGTCACCCCGATGTGCCCGAAATGCGGGATCGCTACGCCCGCATGCTCGGTGGTCGCGATGTGGCGCTCGTGGATGGACCGGTGTTCCTGCTCGGTCTGTACTGCGCCGCTTCCCCATGGATCCTTCACTACACAACGAGCCAGTCCGCCCTCGTGACACACAACCTCATCATGGGCATCGCCATCGGCGTGCTGGCCCTCGGATTCGCCACCACCCCGGGGCGGATGTACGGCCTGAGCTGGGCCATGTGCGCCATGGGCGCCTGGATGATCATCTCGCCGTGGATCGTGGGCGACAGCCCCGACGCGGGTGTCGTGCTCAACAACATCATCATCGGCGCCCTGGCCATGATGCTGGGGTTCGTGTGCGCGGCCGCTTCGGCGAAGAGCACGCCACAGGCGTAGCAGACGTCTGTACGGATGAGACCCGTCGGCCGGTCCGGACGTCGCGGACCGGCCGACGCACGCCTCGGGGCGGTCGGTGCCGGATACGGCCCAGGGCAGACCTAGGGCACCAGCCACGGCTCCTGCGGCAGTGGGCTGCCGGTCTCCAGGAGCGACTTCAGGTTCGCCAGAACCGCCGGCCAGCCGATGGAGACCTCCTTGACCGCGACCTCGTCGGCCAGATCCTCGTGGGTGACGGTCAGCCGGACGATGTCACCGTGCGGCCGGATGTCGTAGGTGACCCTTGAGTGCTTGTCTTCCTTCTCCTCGTCCTCAGGCGAGGCCCAGGTGGCCACCAGACGGGTGGGCCGCTCACTCTCCACGATGGTGCCGACCACGTCGGCGACGCCGGAACCGTCCGTGCGCCGATGCTCCCACCGCGAGCCAGGACGCCAGTCCTCGGACACGTTGCTGTGACCCCAGTACGCGGCGGTCAGGTCGGCGTCGGTGAGCGCGTCCCAGACCTTCTCCGGCGTGCTGGCGATGTAGGTGACGTACACGAATGTCGGCTTGTCGGTCATGTCTTCCTCGGCTCGTCGTTTGAGTGCGCTCAGCGCGCGAAGGCGCGGACGCTCGAACTTGTCGATCCACCGTTCCTGGATCTCGTGGAGCGGTACGGGGTTGAGGTAGTGGAGTTTTTCCCGTCCTCGCCGCACCGTGCTGACCAGGTTGGCGGCCTCCAGGACAGCCAGGTGCTGGGTCACCGACTGACGGGTCATGTCGATGTGCTCACACAGCTCACCCAGCGTCTGTCCGCTGTGCTCGTGCAGCCTGTCGAGCAGTCGTCTGCGCGTCCCGTCGGCCAGCGCCTTGAAAACCTGGTCCGTCTCCGAGTCCCTGGTGGACCCGGGCTCCTTCTCCGCCTGCATTTCGTCGTCCGATCGCACACTCAACGTTATGCAGGCAATTGCCTGCATGTCAATCACCGAGGGCCTGACGAGGAGCGCGAGCAGGCCGTGTACGGGGCGACGAGAGCCCCGGGCGATATCCGCCGGCGCCACTCGACCCGCTCCACCCACACTGTCGCGGTGAGCCGAGCATTCGACGGTCCCGTCTCCGCCGAACCCACGGCGCAAGAACTCGGCCTCGTCCGGCCGCCGGTCATCCTCGACTTCGCCGACGCACACCGAGGCAACCCGGTTCTCGACGGTCTGCGCCTCAGCTCCTTCCTTCCCGGCCCGGGGCGCTCCATGGTGCGGTGAGCGGGAGTCACGCGCCCTTGGCCGCGCGCCCACGCGCGGGGCAGGATCACCCCATGGACAGTCCGCTGACGCTCACCCCGCCTGCGCACCTTCGGCTCGAAGGAGAGGGAGTTCACTTACGCGAATGGTCCGATGACGACAGGGACGCCCTGATCGCGGTGTACGAGGACCCCGAGATCGCCCGCTGGACGCCGGTGGCCTCGCCGTTCGACACGCCGGCAGCACTCGTCTATCTCGCCGAGGCCCGGGAGGCACGGGCCCAGGGGCGCAGGGTGCAGCTCGCGATCACCACGGACGGTGTGCTGCCCCGGGGCGAGGTACTGCTGTTCCGCAACAAGGCCGACGAGCGGGATGTCGAGATCGCGTACGGCGTCGGCGCGGCCCACCGCGGCCGCGGTCTGGCCTCCCGGGCGGTCCGGCTCCTCTCCGCCTACGCCGTCCGGCACACGGATGCCCGTCGCGTGGTGCTGTGCATCGAGGAGGCCAACGCGGCCAGTGCCGCCGTAGCCAGGGCCGCCGGCTTCACTCGCACCGACGACGAGCCCGTCCTCCGGACGTCACGAGGACGCGAGATCACCCTGCGGACGTGGAGCCTCATCGGTATCCCCTGACCCTTCAGGCGTCTGACGGAAACGACTCGGACTGCACTCGGATCCAGGGGGCACACCTATCCGTAAGGACTACGACGAAGAGGGGCTGAGATGGAGATCTCGGGCATCATCAGTGCCATCGTGATCGGTATCATCATCGGCGTGCTGGGTCGGCTCGTGGTTCCGGGCCGTCAGCGCATCGGCATCCTGTGGACGATCGCTGTGGGCATCGTGGCCGCACTCATCGGCTCGGTGATCGCAAACGCGTTCGACGTGGGCGACACCGACGGGGTGGACTGGGTCGAGTGGCTGATCCAGATCGGTCTCGCGGCGATCGGCGTCACGGCATTGGACCGGTCGAAGGCGGGCCGCCGCTGACGAGAGCGGAACACGGCGGATCACGGCGGACCGGGACGCACCGTCGCGGACCGCACGCCGGGTTCCACGAACCGTGGCTCGTCCGCCACTTGCACGAGTTCCGTGCCGTCGGCTGTTCGGCGCGTCACCGTAGGAATGGTGTTGCAGGGCGTTCTCCGTCGCGGATAGCGTCTGCGGGCTTCCCGTAGTTCACGTCCGACCGTGACGGAGACGCCTTGCCGCATCGCATCACCGCGCTCGCCGACCCCCGGCCCACCGCGTCCAGCAGCCGGCTGGCCTGGCTCGCGTCCGATGACGAGGGGGTACCAGCCGGGTCCGCCTTTCTGCGGCTGTTCGCCAAGGAGGGGCAGAAGCATCTCGCCGAGCTCGAGCTCGCCGTGCATCGTTCCGAGCGGCGGCGGGGTGTCGGCACTCGTCTGCTGGAGGCGGCCGTCGCGGCGGCACGGGCCGAGGGGCGCCGCTCGCTCCTCGCGCAGACCGAGGACGGCTCGCCCGGCGACCACTTCCTGGCGGTCCACGGCTTCCGCCGGGTCCTCGCTCTGACATATGCCAGACTCCCGCTGGCCGACGCCGATCTCCACCGGGTCGACCACATCGTCGAACAGCCCCACGAGGGGTACCGGTTGATCCAGTGGGAGGGCACGGTGCCGCCCGAACTGGCCCGGACGTTCGCCGCGTCGCGGCGGGCCATGGACGACATGCCGATGGACGGGACCGACTACGGCACGGTCGTCTGGGACGTGGACCGGGTGCTCTCCGCTGCCGAAACCATCGCCGGGCGCGGTGAACTGCTGCACACCGTCGCCGTGGTGGACACGGCGGACGGGTCGGTCGTCGGCTTCTCCGAGCTGGTCGTGCCCGGCGACGGCCGGGGTGATGGACAGCACTACGGGACCGGCGTGCTGCCGGAGCACCGGGGCCACGGGCTCGGCCTGTGGATGAAGGCGGAGTCCGTCCGCCGCGCTCGCGGGCGCCACCCGGAACTCGGAGGCCTGCTCACCGACACGGCCGACAGCAACTCGCACATGCGGGGCATCAACGACGCGCTCGGATACCTGCCCACGCACAAGGCGGTGGAATACCAGCTCGATCTGTGAGCCGGTGCCCGCACCGCCGGGCGAACGGCCGCCGTCGACGCCCACGTACACGCACACGTCCACGAGAAGCCGGACCACACCCTCTCGGGCCCGCCGACACGGCTCCCCCGGGGGCGTCGGCGGGCCCGCGGCCTCGACCGTGCGCACGGCGCGGGAGAGACGTGGCGTCACAGGAGACCGATCCCGGGACGGGTGCGTGCCCAACACCTGAAGCATGCCACGGCCGTGTTGTGGCCGCCCGGGGCCAACCGGCCCTCAACTACGGCCCGTTCGGCCCCCGTTCAGTGTCCGCGAACGTACGGCGTGGTCGTGGTGAGCGGTACGAAACCGAGCCGCTGGAGAATCGGGCGGCTCTGGTCGGAGGCGTCGACCTGGAGGTAGCGGTAGCCGCGGTCGGCGGCGATGCGGGCGCGGTGGGCGACCAGGGCGCGGTAGATGCCGCGACCGCGCCAGGCCTCGACGGTGCCGCCTCCCCACAGTCCCGCGAACCGCGTGCCGGGGACGAGTTCCATCCGGGCCGAGCTCACCGGGACGTCACCGGCGAGGGCCACGACCGCGACCACGGTGTCCGGGGCCGTGTCGAGCTGGGCGAGCAGTTGGTGGCGGAGCCGGGCGCCGGACGTGCCGAAGGCCTGCTCGTGCACGTCGACGACGAGGCCGATGCCGGCGGCGTCGGTCACGGGCCGCAGTTCGACGCCCGGCGGGGGCCCGGCGTCGAGGTTCAGCTCGCCGGTCTCGGCGATCATCAGGGTCTCCGTCGGCTCGGGGGTGAACCCGGCGGCCCGCAGACGCTGCCCCAGGTCGTCCGGCCGGTCGTGCCCGTACACCTTCCACTCGAACTCGCGGCCCAGCTCGCCCAACCCCGCGAAGTAGCGGGTCTGCTCGGTGATCGCCGCGTCCGCGTCGGACTCGGTGAGATCCGACCAGAGCACTCCGTTCCAGCCCTGCTCCGGTCCGACGTGCCGGACCACGCCGCCGACCCGCTCCACGACGGAGTCGGGGCTGAAAGGTTGCGCGCCCTCACGTATCTCCCGGTCGAACAGTGCAAGTGCCGCTTCGTGATCCATCCCGCCACTCCAGCATCCGCGGACCGACGGGGCAACGGAGTTTCGCGGAGGGTTCGGGACCGGGTGCCCTCCCCTGGACGGCGCTTGGACGGCGCTCCTACTGGTCACCATGAAGCTCACGACCGTCATCGCGGCCCTCCACAGCGCCTCTCCGCCACGCCTTCCTCCGAGCCTCTCCCCCCGCGAGCCCCTTCCCCGCGGCGAACGCAGGCCACGACTGAACCGTACGTAAGGGGGCAGGCGGCAGAGATCGGCTCACCGCCACCGAGGCCAGGAGATGTGGTGTCGCACGATCTGTCAGCCCCCGCACGCTTGGCGCCACGAGAACGCCTGACCGAGACCCCGGCCAAGCCGGCGCCCACCCGCAGGGACCCGTACTTCGACAACGTCAAGTACCTCACCATCGTGCTGGTGGCCTGCGGTCACGCCTGGGAGCCCCTGACCCACGGGAGCCGGGCCGCGACCGCCGCGTATCTGACCGTCTACGCCTTCCACATGCCCGCGTTCGCCCTCATCTCCGGCTACTTCTCCCGGAGCTTCGACATGGCACCGGGCCGGGTGCGCCGGCTGCTGACGACCGTCGTCGTGCCGTATCTGGTCTTCGAGACCGCCTACACACTGTTCTACCGGTGGGCGCAGGACGATCCCGGCTATCCGCTGAGCCTGCTGGACCCCTGGTATGTGATGTGGTTCCTGGTCGCGCTCTTCATCTGGCGGCTGACCACTCCGATCTGGCTGGCGCTGCGCCACCCGGTTCCGGTCGCGATGGGGCTCGCCGTGCTGGCCGCCGTCTCGCCGGAGCTGGGTGGGGACATCTCGATCCAGCGGGTGCTGGGGTTCCTGCCGTTCTTCGTGCTCGGTCTGACGCTGCGCGCCGAGCATTTCGAGCGCCTGCGGACATGGCGCGTACGGCTGCTCGCCCTGCCGGTGGGCGCGGCGGCGCTCATCACGGCGTACGCGGTGGCGCCCTGGTTCGGTGCCGGGTGGTTCTACCACCGGGGCAGCGTCACGGGCCAGGGCGTGTCGAACTGGGCGGGGCTGTTCACCACTCCGGTGCTGTTCGTCGTCGCCCTGGTCCTGACGGCCTGCTTCCTGTCCTGGGTGCCGGGGCGGCACCTGTGGTTCACGGGGCTGGGAGCGGGGACGATGTACGGCTATCTGCTGCACGGTTTCGTCATCAAGTCGTCCCGTTTCTGGGACTGGTACGACCATCCCTGGCTGCACACCCCGCTCGGGCAGCTGGCCGTCACCGCCGCCGCCGTGGGGCTCATCACCGCATTGTGTTCCGGTCCGGTCCGCTCGGTGTTCCGGTTCGTCGTCGAGCCTCGTATGGAGTGGCTGTTCAGCCGCCGCGGCGAGACCACGACGCCCGCCGCACGCCCGGACAGGCCCTAACCGAGTTCGAGCGTGGTCACCCCGTACACGCAGTCCGTGGCGTACGGCCGGACGGGACCGGTGTACATACGGGCTGTCTCGAACGACGGGGTGAGACCGTGCTCCCCGGCCAGCGCGACGCCCGCCGCGCTCGTCTCGGGAATGTCGACGGCTACGCGCCGGCCGTCGGCTTCGGTCAGCAGCGCGGCGAGGAGGGCACTGGCGTCATCAGGGGTGTCCGCGAACAGCGGGCCGATACGCAGGGAGCCGACGGTGGGCCGGATCACGCCGTAGCCGGTGAGCCGCCCGTCGACGACACGGACCAGCCCGCGGTGTCCGGTGCCGCCGAGCCAGCGCTCCACGAACCGCGGACGGTCGGCGGGGTAGCAGCCTCTGTCGTACGCGACGACCGCCCCGAGGTCGCTTTTCCCGGCGGGGCGAACGCCTGGAGCGGTGGCCGCGCCGGCTGCCGGGACTCCGCCGAACCGGAGGGTCTTGTAGGCGAGTTCGAACCCCGACTGCCGGTAGTTGCCCTGCTGGGCGACCACCCCGTCGAGCCCGACGGTGCGCCCGCCCGCATGAGCCAGGGCCGTCTTCCAGGTGGCAAGTCCGTAACCGCGGCCGCGCAGGTCCGGACGGACGAGGTAACAGCCCAGAAAGGCGTAGTCGGCGCCGTAGTTGACGACGGAGATCGCCGAGACCGGTTCACCGTCGATCCGGCCGAGGAAGAAGCCCTCGGGGTCCTGGGCGAAGAAACACTCCCCGTCCGACACCCCCGGATCCCATCCCTCGCCCTCCGACCACGCTCGGATCACCGGCCAGTCGTCGAGCGATGCCTGCGTGACAACGAGACCTGCGGGGCTCGGAGAGATCATCGATGCGCTCCGTTCACGGGAAGGAGTGGAGGCGGCATGCGGTGGTCGGCCGCACACGCCGAGCATCCTTCCCGAAGTCCGAAGCGCCACTCACGCGGGGCGGCCCCACCGGTCGCCGCGACGCGACCGGTGGGGCCGAGGACGACGGTCCGCGCACTGCCCGGGACGACGGTCCGCGTAGGACTGTGGCTCGGGTCGGTGCGCGCCGTGCGTTCGGGGCGGCGTCCGCCCTAGGAGCGCTGAACGGCGGCGGACCTGGAGCGGCGGTACAGCACGGCTCCGCCCAGCATCAGCGCGGCGCTCGCGGCGATCATCGGGCCCATCGGGTCCGAACCGGTGTGCGCGAGGGTCGCCTCGGCATCGCCCTGAGGCACGAACTTCGCCGCCTCGGGCCGAGCCGCTTCCACCGGGTCCGCCGGCTTCGCGGGCTGCTTCGACGGCGGGGCCGACCTGCGGGTGGACGACGTGGCCCGGCGCTGCGGCTCACCCGACGTGTTCGTGGATTCGTTGCCGACAGTCGGGTTGGCGATGCCGACGACACTCACCGCGTTGCCGGTGACGTTCACGGGCAGGTGGACCGGAAGGTGCACACCGTTGCCGGAGATCAGGCCCGGCGACTCCTTCTCGACGCCGGTGGCGACCGCACCCGCGGAACCCTTGTGACCGCCGCCCTTGCTGTCGCCGCCCTCGTTGGCGCAGCTGTTGCCCGCCGCGGAGTTGAGGAGCCCGATCACATTGACGGTGTTCCCGCACACATTCACCGGAACGTGCACCGGGAGCTGAATGGTGTTGCCGGAGATCAGCCCGGGCGACTGGGCCGTGGTGCCGTCGGCCGCTGAGTCCGCGTACACCGGCATCGACACGGCGGCCACTGCGCCGGAGGCGACGGCCGCGATGATCAAACCATTACGGGCAACCCGCTTCATAGGTTCCCTGCCTTCCAGAGATGATCGCGAGCACTCGCCCGCGCCGTATAAACGCGGGCAAACCGCGCAGGTTATGGCCCGTCCGACATTCACCACCGTTCTGGCGGAAGCCGAACGAAGCGCTGTTCGAAGGATCTGCCCTGCGCCGCGGGGCCGGACCGGTCCGCGCAGGCCCGGACGAGCGGCCGAACTCGCCGGGCGGACCGGGCGGACCGGGCGGACCGGGCGGACGACGCAGGATAAGGCCTGCGTCGCAGTCACGCTCGCCGAGAGGCGCGGCCGGAGGCGCCCCCTTATCGTGATCGAGGGGGAATCCCCGGCCGCGGGCCGGGGCGTCCCGGGAGGCCTGTGATGCTGTCTACGCACCAA
Organism: Streptomyces sp. NPDC048484; assembly: GCF_040651415.1. Taxonomy (NCBI): domain Bacteria; kingdom Bacillati; phylum Actinomycetota; class Actinomycetes; order Kitasatosporales; family Streptomycetaceae; genus Streptomyces; species Streptomyces sp. NPDC048484. Next base: position 47,970 of record NZ_JBEZJY010000021.1, on the reverse strand, counting down.
CGCCGCGCCTTCATCTGCGCCACGACGCTGGCCCTGCTGGGAGCGGGACTGCCGTCGGTGGCCGCGGCTGCCGCCGAACGACCCGACCTGTCCCGCTTCTACGACCAGAGGATCAGCTGGTCGGCCTGCCAGGGCGACGAACTGCCCGAGGACCTGCAGTGCGGGAAGGTGACCGTCCCCCTCGACTACGCGAAGCCCGCCGACGGGACGCTCGACCTGGCCATGGCCAGGTTCAGGGCGACAGGCAGCTCCAGAGGTTCGGTGCTGCTGAACTTCGGTGGGCCCGGTGGGCCGGGAGTCAGCGAACTCGCTGACGGCGGCACGGACTTCATGGGCCTCACGAACGGCTACGACGTGGTGACCTTCGACCCGCGCGGCGTAGGCCGAAGCTCCCCGGTCAGTTGCGGCGAGGGCATGGACGCCGCCACGGGCACCGACGCGGGCACCGGCACAGAGGCAGAGGCAGACGTGAACAAGGATCCGCGGGCCGCTCTCGAAGTGCTGCGAAGGATCGCCGCGGAATGCGCCGAGTCCTCCGGTCCGGTGATGCGGCACATCGGCACGGTCGACGCCTCGCGCGACCTCGACGTGATGCGTGCGGCCCTGGGCGACAGGAAACTCAACTACCTCGGCTTCTCGTACGGAACCCGGCTGGGGGCGGTGTACGCGGCCCAGTTCCCCGGGAGAACGGGCCGCATGGTCCTTGACGGCGTGGACACCCTCACCGAACCGCTGAGCGAACAGGGCGTCACCGGCGCGCGGGGGCAGCAGACCGCCCTGGAGGACTTCCTCGTCTGGTGCACGGAGGACGTCAACTGCGCGTTCGGCCAGGACTCGCGCTCGGCCCGGGAGGAGGTGGTCCGCCTGATCGGCTCGCTGGACGAGGACCCGGTGCCGTCGGACTTCGGCATACCGTTCTCCGGCCAGGACCTGGTCGGCGCCATAGGTCAGGCCCTCTACAGCAAGGAACTGTGGCCGGCCCTCTCGCAGGCGCTCACCTCACTCGTCCAGGACGGGGACACCCGGGGCATCATGGGGTTCTCCGTCGGCGGCAGCGCGGTCCCCGGTGAAGGGGGCGAGGACGGGGACGGGAACCTCGTCGACGAGGGTGACATCCCCTCCGACAACCTCCCGGCCGCGCTGATGGCCATCAACTGCGCCGACGACCCCGACCGGCCCACCGCCGACCAGGTCACGAAGGACTTCGCCCGGCTGCGTGCCGCGTACGAGCAGGCATCCCCGGTCTTCGGCCGGTACCGGCTCGCCGAGGCCCTGATGTGCTACGGCCGCCCCAGGGGCACCACCTATATCCGCGAGGAGGTACGGGACATCGACGCGCCGAAGATGCTCCTCGTCGGCACCCGCGGCGACCCGGCGACTCCGTACCGCTGGACCACGGAGACCGCGGATCGGCTCGGCTCCTCGGCCGTCGTCCTCGACAACAAGGGCGAGGGTCACACCGGTTACGGCTCCTCGAAGTGCGTGCACCGGAAGATCGACGACTTCCTGCTGTACGGGCGGCTGCCGGCCGACGGCAGCTCGTGCGGCTCGGAGGAATGACCCACGCGTACCGCAGGGGTCGCGAGTTCGGGAGTGCGGGAGTGCGCGAGTGCGGGAGTCGACCGGATCGCGCACGACCGGGCACGCCATGCAGTGCCCGCCGCCCCGCCCACGCGATGAGCGCGCCGGCGACACCGGTCTCGGCCTGGCTCATGCGGGTCCTCGGGCGTGGCGGGGAGACGCGACCTACTACCCGGCGACATTAACGATAAATTACACCTTTTGCCCGATCGGGTTCCCCGAATGCCTCGCCATGCCTCGCCGCCGATTCGATCATATGGTGCATCTATGGAGCACCATCTGAGCCCCGCCACCCTCACCGAGCTGCGTCGGCCGCGGCCCTATCCGGCGGTGTCGGTACTGACGCCGACCCACCGCAGGGAACCCGACAACGCGCAGGATCCCGTCCGGCTGCGCAACGTGCTGGCCGAGGCGAGGAAGCAACTGGAATCCGACCCCGCGGTCACCCGTGAGCGGCGGAGGGACGTCGCCGGGCAGCTCGAACAGGCGCTGGCGGAGGTCGATCTGAGCCACGCCGAGGACGGCCTCGCGATCTTCGCGGCTCCCGGGGAGCATCAGGTGTGGTCGCTGGCCCGGACCGTTCCGGAGCGCGTCGTCCTCTCGGACACGTTCCTGACCCGCAACCTCGTCGCCGCGCAGGCCGCCGAGAGCCCGTTCTGGGTACTGACGGTCTCGGCCGACCGGATCTCGTTGTGGAGCGGAGGCGGAGGGCATGTCGTCGAGGCGGGCATGGCGGGGTTCCCGCTGACGCGGAGCCTGGAAGCTCCGGACGTCGAGCGCGAGGAACGCATCGGCGACGTGCCGAGCACCTTCCGAGACGAAGAGACGCGCCGCTTCCTGCGGGACGCCGACACCGGCCTCGCCGGTGTCCTGCGCTCCGCTCCGCGACCCGTGTACGTCACCGGCGAACAGGCCGCGCTCGCACTTCTCGGCGAAGCCGGCACCGTCACGAAGGACGCCGTTCACGTCCCGCACGGTGGTATCGGACACGCCGGGGCCGAGGCGGTCTGGCAGGCGATTCGTCCGCTGGTCACGGCCGAGGACCTCAGGAACATCGACACCGTGACGACCGAGCTCGAAACCGCCAGGGGGCGCCGGGAGTTCGCGGCGGGCGTCGACGAGGTGTGGCAGAACGCGACCGCCGGCCGCGTCCGCCTGCTGGCCGTCGAGGAGAACTACCGCGTGACGGTACGTGACGACGGCGGCGACCATCTCGTCCCGGCCGGCAGCGACGACCTCGATGCCCGGGACGACATCGTGGACGAGATCGTCGAACAATGCCTGGACACCGGTGCGGAGGTCCGCTTCGTCCCGGACGGCACTCTCGCCGACGCCGAGGGCATCGCGGGAGTGCTCCGCTACTGAGTGACGGTCCGAATTCCGAATACTGAGTGACGGCCCCGACCCGGTTCAGTCCCGCTCGGAGTTGAGCTGATCCACGGCTGCCTTCGCGTCGCCGACCGTCACGTGGTCGACGGCGACGAAGGTGACCGGCCGGCCCCGCTGCCGTTCGCGCGCGTGCGCCCGGTCCACCACCGCCCGGCGGGTGTTGATCGAGCCCGCGTCCAGACGGCTGCCGCCGCCGATGGTGACGAAGTGGTCGAGCAGGAACAGACGCTTGTCCGTGCCGCCGCGGTGCGGGACACAGCTCAGTTCGTCAGGGGTGCGGAAGGCGAACGGCGTCTCCATGGCGTACCGGCAGAAGTTGCGGTACCAGGGCGCGGGCCCGGCGGCCTGCTCGCCGTCCTCGTGAACATCACCAACAAGACCGACAGTGCGGCCTCGTACGCCGTGCGGGTCGATTTCCTCGACTCCTCCGGCAGGACGGTGGAGACCAGATACGTCGGCGCCGAGGACCTCGCACCCGGTGCGCGCGCCCAGCCGCTCGCGGTCAGTCGCAAGCCGGCCGAGCCTGCCCTGACTCCCAAGCTGGCCCAGGCCCAGCGGTACTGAGAGCCCGCGTCTGACCTGCGGCGCACCCGAGGGAGCTGGGCAAGCCCGCGGATCACAGGGATTGCCCCTGCCACTCCGAGCAGCTAGTAAGATCGAATGACTCATTTCCAGTTCCCGGTCTGCGGTCCCGAAGGGCCCTTGCGCGCCACACCCTCCGATCAAGGGCCGTCGCCCGTCCGGGCCGTGCTCTTCGACTTCGGCGGCACGCTCTTCCAGATCGGCACGTATGCGGACCGGATCCGCACCGTGCTCCGGCGCACCGTCGAGGAGCGGGAGATGGACCGGCTTCTGGACGGGCTGGAGGCGGGACTCACCGACCCGGACGTGGTCGAGGCGCAGCGCGGGCGCGATGTGTCGTCGCGGGCGCACCGGCACGCCTTCACCACGTGGTACGCGTCGGTGCCGGAGCTGGCACCTCACGCGGACGCGCTCTACGCTCAGTTGCGGGCACCCGAGCACTGGGTGCCGTACGCGGACACCGGCTCCACGCTCGCACGGCTGGCCGACGAGGGGATCGCACTCGGCGTGGTCAGTGACGTGGGCTGGGATCTGCGGGCGACGTTCGCACACCACGGACTCGACCAGTACTTCTCGACGTGGGTGCACTCCTACGCCCACGACACGGAGAAACCCGACCCGGTTCTCTTCGGGCGGGCCTGCCGTGAACTGGGGGTCGCTCCCGCCCAGACGCTGATGGTGGGCGACCATCCGGCGAAGGACGGCGGGGCGGCCGGTGCCGGACTGCGCGCCTACGTGCTGCCCGCCGGAGCCGCCCCGGGTGCCCACCGGGGCCTGGACGCGGTATTGCGGCTGGCCGGGGTGGACGCCCGTGAGGACCGCCGTCGCTCCGTCAACTCACCCACATGGACTACGCCTTGAGCAGGGACCCCGCCTACCGTGTTCGTCCCGGCCTGACCTGCCGTGAGGACGGCAGCATATGCCTCAGGCATCACCGTGTCGTGTGTTGCCAAATCCCTTACAGCGCGTCGCGGGCTGTGCGACAGTCGTAATGGCCCTTCCCTCTGCCTTGGTCGCAGCGTGCCTGTATCGGAGTACGTCATGCCGTCCCACCTCTCGGCGGACCACCCTGCCGCCCAGCCGCCCCCGAACGGCTCGGTCGACGCGCTCATCTCACAGACGCGCCGGCTGCGGGGCGACATGGACGCCGTGCGACGCGACGCACCGGCCGACGGCACGGATCCGGAGGGACGCTGGCAGCGCGCCCTGTGCGACCTGGCGATGCACCAACTCAACGACCTCGACGCGCACTTGGCGCAGCTGCGGGACGGCCCCCCGCCGGCGCCCGTCGAGCACGAAGTCGAGCACGAAACAGCACCCCCCGTCCCGCGGGCCGTGCCGGACGCGTCTCCCCGGGGCGGCTCGCTGCTCAGCCGGGTCGGCAGTGCCGAGTGGAATCTGCTCACGGACGAGGTGAGCTGGTCCGGTGAGCTCTACCAGATCCTCGGCCGGGACCCCGCCGCTCCCCCGCTCACCCTCGACGAACTGCCCTCCGTCGTCCTCGACGAGGACCGCCCGCGGCTGACCTCGATGGTCACGGACTGCCTGATCGACGCCAAACCGATCGACGGGGAGTTCCGCATCCTGCGGCCCGGCGGCGGCGTACGGACCGTGCACATCATGGGCGAGCCCGTACTGGACGTGGACGGCAGCACCGCCTCGATGTGGGCCGTACTGCGAGACGTCAGCGAACTTCGCCGCAGCCAGCGGACCGTCAGCGAGACCCGTGACTCGCTGCGGCGTCAACGACACGAAGCACAGACCGAACACCGCCTCGCGGTCGAGTTCCAGGAAGCCGTCCTGCCGCCGTGGCGCGGATCCCTGCTGCTCCCGCAACAGGGCCCGGGAACCCTGGACCTGGCCGCCCGCTATCTGCCCTCCTCCACCAGCGCACTCATCGGAGGCGACTGGTACGACGCCCTCGAACTGCCCGACGGAGACACGCTGTTGAGCGTGGGCGACCTCACCGGCCACGGGGCCGCCGTCACCTCGGGCATGGCGATGCTGCTCGGCGCGCTGCGCGGTATGGCCGTCGTGGGCACCGAGCCCGGCCGACTCATGGCATGGCTCAACCAGCTGCTCGACGCCTCGGCCCAGCCGGCCCTGGGCAGCGCGGTGTGCTGCCGCTACCGGCCGGAGAGGCGGACCCTGGTCTGGGCGCAGGCGGGACACCCCGCCCCGCTGCTGTTCCGCAACGGGACGGGGCGCATGCTGACTCCGCCGGACGGCGTCCTGCTCGGCGCCACCTCGGGTGCCGTCTACGGGCAGGCCGAAGAGCCGCTCGAACCGGGCGACCTGCTGCTCCTGCACACTGACGGACTGGTCCCCCTGCGAAGGGACTCCGCGCGCCGGGACGCAGCCAAGCCCCACCGGGACACAACCGAGAGGGAGGAAGGCACCGCGGCCGCCGGCCGTCTCCTCGCCCTGGCCCCCCGCTTCCGCGAGGCCCGTACCGCACAGGACTGCGTACGGACGGTGGTGGAGGAGTTCGGCGAGACGGAACGCGAGGACGACGCCTGCGTCCTCGTCGCCCGGGTCACCACCTGAGCGTTCCTATGACGCGTTTTTACGACGTGTGCCTACGACGCGTTCTTACGGCGTGTTCTTACGGCGGCATGGGGCGGGTGGCAGCGCACGCGCCCCCTATGCCCGTGCGCTGTTGTTGCCCCTGGGCTTCAACGCGCCCTTCGGCAACGACAGTTTGATCTCCTCACGCAGATCGTGGATCTTCGGGTAGCTGGAGTACTGCCCCGTCAGCCGGTACATCTCACGGAGCCGGTCCCAGGTGCGATGGGACGAGTTCGAACCCATCGACGTCAGGGCCAGCCGTGCGTACCGGTCGGCTTGCTCGGGGTCGTCTGCGATGAAGCAGGCGGAGGCGAGTGAGAGGTGGTCGAAGATCTTCGACCGTTCCCGGCCCTTCTCCCGCAGCGCCAGGGCCTCCTTGGCGTGGCGTTGCGCGACGGCGGCCGCAGCCGGGTCGTGCTCCGCGAGCGTCCGGTAGGCCAGAGCCTGCATCCCGTGCATGTCCGCCTCGTCGAACAGCTGCATCCAGCTCGGCGGCGGCACGTCACCCTGGTCCGAGACGAAGAGGTCCTCCGCCTCACCCAGAGTGCGCCGCATGGCCTGCGCCTTGCCCATCGACGCCTGCGCCCAGGCCTCGATGGTGTAGAGCATGGCCCTCGTACGAGGCAGGACCTCGTCGCCGGATCCCGACTTGGCGAGCTTCATGAGGTCGAGCGCGTCGTCGGGCCGGCCCAGGTGCACCATCTGACGGGCCGCTCGGGAAAGTGCCTCGCCCGCGCGGGGCCGGTCACCGCCTTCTCGGGCCGCGTGCGCGGCGATGATGAAGTATTTCTGAGCCGTGGGCTCCAGACCGACGTCGTGCGACATCCAGCCCGCGAGGACGGCCAGGTTGGCGGCGACGCCCCACAGGCGCCGCTGCAGATGGTCGGGGTGCCGGTAGGAGAGCATGCCTCCCACCTCGTTGAGCTGTCCTACGACAGCCTTGCGTTGCAGGCCGCCACCGCGAGCCGCGTCCCAGGCCCGGAACACCTCGACCGAGCGCTCCAGTTCCTCGATCTCCTGCGATCCGATGGGGGCGGCCTCGTAACGGTCGAACCCAGCGGGGTCGGCATGCAGGGGATGGTCGGTTTCTGGGGCGTCGGCCGCGAGGACCGGATCGGTGTGCAGCCACTCGTGCATGGAGCTGCTGAGCGTGGAGCCTGCGGCAAGCGCGGCACCCGCGCCCACCAAGCCGCGTCGGTTGAGCATGAGGTCCATTCCCGTGAATTCGGTGAGGACCGCGGCAGTCCGCTCGGGCGCCCACGGCACACCGTCGGGATGTTCCACACTCCCGCCGCCCTGCCGTTTCCCCGTGCGCCCGTGCCGGACCAGACCGAGATCCTCAATGGTCACGACACGGCCGAGACGCTCGGTGAACAGTGCTGCCAGCACCCGCGGCACCGGATCGCGTGGGACCTCTCCCATGTCGATCCACCGCCGCACCCTTGAAGTATCTGTCGCCAGCTGGGGGTGGCCCATGGCCGCCGCCTGCCGGTTGACCATCCTCGCGAGTTCGCCCTTGGACCAGCCGGCCAGGCCGAACAGGTCCGACAGTCGGGTGTTGGGTTGTCCGCTCACGTCAAGCCCCCAGGTTCTCGGCTGAGTTGACAGTAACCGTCTGTCAGTTGCTGAGCGACTATTCGCCAGGGTTCGCCAGGGCACGCCAGATGGTGTGCCACTGGGCGAAAGGTGTCAGGTAGGAACGCGCCACCCCGACCCGGTCACCGAGGGACATTCCCCAGGGTGCACCAGGGTGACCGGGGCGGGTAGCGCGGCAACTCGTCGGCACGCGAAGGGATCTGTTTCGCCCATGTACACAGCATCGTCCTCCGTGTCCGCCCCGACCCGGTCGCTGCTCGCCCGCCCGGCCGGCGGCGGCCCTTATCTCGACCCCGGACGCCCGTCGGCGGCCCCCGTGCTCGGCGCCGGCCGGACACGGCGTATGCCGGGGCTCGGCACGCAACCGCTCAGCGGGAGACTCGACTTGTCCGGTCCCCAGGGCGCCCAGCTGCGTACGGCGATCGCGTCGGTGCACCGCATCTGTCCGGAGTTCGCTCCGGTACAGGTGCTGCGCCGCAGCGGACGCTCCGTGCTTCTCGTCGGAACGACAGGACGCAGCACCGCCGTCGCCAAGTGTTTACTGGACCACTCCCCCGTGTGGGCCGAACGGATCCGGCATGAAATAGCGGCATACCGCTCGTTCGTGCGGCACCGGCCACCGGTGCGGGTGCCCCGCCTGATCGCTGCGGACCCGGACAACTGCACGCTGGTGATCGAGCGGATGCCGGGCCGGGTGGCGGCGCTGCACCGGCATCCGGCGGAGGCCCCGCCCCGCGCGGACATCAGGGCGGCGCTCGGCGCGATCTGCCGGCTCAACGCGTGGCGGCCGCCGACGGGGACGTTCGACGCCCCGCTGGACTACGCGGCGCGGATCTCCCGCTATCACGAGCTGGGGCTGCTCACCGACCGGGACATGGGCGACCTGCAGAAACTGGTGCACGGCATCGCGCACTCGGCCGGCCGCCAGGGCATGGGACAGTTCTGTCACGGCGATGCCCTTCTGTCGAACATGCTTCTCTCACCGGCCGGTCCAGTGCTGGTGGACTGGGAGCACGCGGGCTGGTATCTGCCGGGGTACGACCTGGCGACGCTGTGGGCGGTCCTCGGGGACGCGCCCGTCGCCCGCCGTCAGATCAGCCAGCTCGCCCAGTCGGCAGGACCCGCGGCGCGTGACGCGTTCCTGGTGAACCTGATGCTCGTCCTCACCAGGGAGATCCGCACGTACGAGACGGCCGTGCAGCGTTCGATGCACGAGACGACCCCGGCGGCACCGGGACCGGCCCACCCGGGTGCCGCGCCGTCCGGCGAGGAACAGCGGCTGCTGCTGAGGCGGCTGCACGACGACTGCCAGATGGCCCGCAAGGCCGTACGCGCGGCGGTCGGTACTCGCTGACGGGGACAGAGGTCCGCGGTGCGCCCAGGACAGCGGCGCACCGCGGACCTTCGTCATGTCCGGCCCCCGGCCCCCGGCCCCCGGCCCCCGGCCCCGCTTCCCGCTTCCCGCTTCCCGCTTCCCGCTTCCCGCTTCCCGCCGGACAGAATAAAGGTCTACACCACTGACGCCTCGCAGGCCGGGTCACCACCGCCCCGATATCGGTGAACATCCGCCGCTGACGTGGGAAATCGCACGCCTCTGGGAATGATTGACGGATCGTCGGAGAGCCGGTACCACTGACGCACACCCGCCCCCGTACGTACTGTCACGCTCCACCGCCCCAGGAGGCCTGCCTTGCGAGGATCCCCCACCGACCCCAGCCCTTCCGCCCGGCACAGACGTGCTCGGCGGGCCGCGGGTGCCGTCGCCTCGGCCGCGCTGCTGCTGCCCCTGCTCGGCGCCGCCCCGTACGACGGCGGCTGGCAGGCGTCCGCGCCCTCCGCACGTCTGCAGCATGCTTTCGCCGACGCGTCCGCCGCATACGACGTGCCACAGAGTGTGCTCCTCGCCGTCTCCTACCTGCAGTCCCGCTGGGACGCGCACGACGGGGCGCCCAGTGTCACGGGCGGTTACGGTCCGATGCATCTGACCGACGCCCGCACGGCGATCGCCCGGACCGTGGCACCGCACCACAGCGACGGTGCCGAGGACGCCCGCGGCGACGACGCGCGCGGCGCCCGCCTGCCGGCGGCCAGGAAGGCCCCGGAGAACACTCGGCTTCCGGCCCGTCTCAAGACGTTGACGAAGGCCGCCGAACTGAGCGGCATCCCGGCAAAGCGGTTGCGTACGGACGCGGCCGCCAATGTGGCGGGCGGTGCCGCGCTGCTGGCCGCCGCCCAGAAGCAGCTCGGTGAGCCGCTCAGTGACGACGCGGCCGACTGGTACGGAGCGGTGGCCCGCTACTCGGGTGCCGACGACACGGCGACGGCGGCGACGTACGCCGATGATGTCTTCGACGTGATCCGCCGGGGCGAGGAGCGCACGACGGACGCGGGGCAGCGGATCACGCTCGGCGCGCAGCCGCGGCTGCGCGCGGCGACGGCACAGGTGCGCAGTGCGGGGCTGCGGGCGCCCGCTGCGGGCGCCACCGAGTGCCCGGGAACCGTGTCCTGCGAGTGGATTCCGGCGCCGTACGAGGAGTTCGGGGACGGCGACTACGGAAATCACGACCTCGGCGACCGGCCGAAGTCCCAGAGCATCAAGTACATCGTCGTGCATGACACCGAGGGCGCCTGGGACGGCGTCCTCGATCTGGTGCAGGACCCGACCTATGTGTCGTGGCAGTACACCCTGCGCTCCACCGACGGGCACATCGCCCAGCATGTGAAGGCCAAGGACGTGGCCTGGCACGCCGGCAACTGGTACGTCAACGCCAAGTCGATCGGCCTGGAACACGAGGGGTTCCTGACCGCGCCCGACACCTGGTACACGGAGGCGATGTACCGGTCGTCGGCGCGGCTGGTGAAGTACCTGTCCAAGAAGTACGGCATTCCGCTGGACCGGCAGCACATCCTCGGCCACGACACCGTGCCCGGAACCACGACCGCGACCATTCCGGGGATGCACACGGACCCGGGGCCGTACTGGGACTGGGAGCACTATTTCGCGTTGCTCGGCAAGCCGCTGCACGCCACGGCCGGACCGAAGGGCGGACTGGTGACCGTGGCGCCGCGGTTCGCCGGGAACAAGCCGGAGTTCACCGGCTGCGTCGCCAAGGGGGAGCCCTGCGCGGCGCACGGATCGAGCGCCGTACGCCTCTACACCGAGCCGCGCGAGGACGCCCCGCTCGTCAAGGACATCGGTCTGCGGCCCACGGGCGCGGATTCCACGACCGACGTGAACGACCTGGGTTCGCGTGTCTCCACGGGCCAGCAGTACGCGGTCGCCGCACGCGACGGCGACTGGACCGCGATCTGGTACCTGGGCCAGAAGGCCTGGTTCAGGAACCCGGAGAAGCAGCCGACGGCGGTGGACGCGGCCGGTGCCGTCATCACCCCGAAGGCCGGGCTGACCGAGATCCCCGTCTACGGGCGCGCCTACCCGGAGAAGGAGGCCTACCCGGAGGGTGTGCCCGTCCAGTCGGTCTCGCCGCTGCCGTACAAGCTGCTCGCGGGGCAGAAGTACGCGGCCGGTGACAAGGTGCCGGGCGAATACTTCTACGCGCCGACCTTCGACACGACACCGCACCGGGTGGTGCGTGGTTCGGACATGTACTACGAGATCCAGTTCGGACACCGGGTGGCGTTCGTACGGGCCGCCGATGTGCGGGTGATGCCGTCCGCGTGACGGGGCTCAGCCCTCGATCCGGCGCAGTCGCTCGGTGTCGCCGACGCGGGGGCAGGTGGCGCAGGCCTCGGCGGGGCGGATCGTGTAGTAGAGGCAGCATCCCATGCGGGTACGTGTGGGATGCTGCCGACCGTCGCTGTCGGTGAGGTGGCGGAAGTCCGCTCCGCCGGGGAAGGGCGGGACGGCGGTGGGCAGCAGCGCGGTGGCGGCCCGTACGGCGTCGGGTTCCCGGCCGAGCATGCGGCCGAGGTACCAGATCCCGGAGACGAGGTCGTCGGTGACCAGGCCCCACAGTGCGCGCGGGCCGCGCCGGATGTACGGGCCGATGGCGCGGAGCAGCGGCTCCATGTGGTCGGCGACGGCGACCCTCAACTCCGCGCGCAGCGCTTCCTCGTGAGGCACGGTCAGCATCCCGGGGAGTGCGGCGGCCGGGTCTTTTGGGAGGCAGGCCAGGTCTGCTCCGGGGCTGATCTCGAACACGCCGGACGCAAGATCGATCCGTACGTCCTCCGGGCTGATACGCGGCACCCGGCCCGTGAGGTACCAGGCGCCGCTCATCAACAGGCCGACCGACCAGGCGTAGTGGTGAAGGGCGCGGGAGGCGGCGACATCGCGGCGCGGGTCGTGGTCGTAGCGTGCCCGGATGCGGGTGTCCTCAGCCTGAAGAAAAGCCTCCAGGGCTTCCGCGTTCTTCGTCAACTCCGCGCCGTTCAGGCCAGTTCGGGTGGCACTCGACGCCGGGTCGCCCACGCGCACCGTCAACGCCCGGCACACCTCCGCCAGGTGCCGATACGTGTCGGAGAGCAGGCCGGACACGGTTGCGGCCGCACCGGTCGACGGAGTCTCCAGGGCCACGGTCATCGACACTCCTGTACATGGGGGCAAAGCGAGAAACTCAGGTAAGGCTTACCTTAGTATAGGGATCGCCTGCAGCAGTGCGTGACCACACCCGCCGAGCAGCGATCAAGGGAGGTGCACGTCACCACACCTCCATAGTCGGCACCTGGTTTGAGAAACAGAACATGCCTGACCTAATCTCACTCAATGTGACCGCGCTCGAACCGGCCGCGCCTGGTGTCTGCCGCAACCGCCCCCACACAAGCGGAAGTTGTTCCCTCGCATGCGTATGTGTCTGCTGGCCCTCAACCCGACCGACTCCGTCACCGAAGGGTTTCTGCCGGCCGCGGCACGGCTGGGCCTCGACGTGACGGTCCTCACCGACCAGCCGAACGCCCACCGGCGCGCGTATCCGGAGATCGAGATCCTGGAGTGCGACGTCCGCGACTTCCGCTCCGTCGTCACCCGGATCTCGACGCTCGGCCGTCCCGACGCGGTCTTCACCAACAGCGACCATCTGCAGACCCAGGCCGCCCTGGCCGCCGACTACTTCGGCCTGCCGGGCAAGGACTGGCGGGTCACCCTGCGCACCAAGGACAAGGCGGAGATGCGGCGCCATCTCGCCTCCGCCGGCGCGGACCCGGTGTGGTCGGCCGAAGTCACCGGCCACACGGAGGTGACCGCCCTCGACGTGCCGTACCCGTGTGTCGTCAAGCCGCGCGAGGGCGTGGCCAGCGAGGACGTCGTGCTCGTCGGGGGGCCCGAGGAACTGGTGGCGCGCTGCGCGGAGATCCGGAGCCGGCGCCCCGGGTCCGCCCTGGTCGTGGAGGAGTATCTGCCCGGGGAGCTCCACACCCTGGAGACGCTCGGCGACGGCCGGGTGCGCCATGTCCTGGGCGGATTCCACACCGTGGTGTCCCCACCGCCGTACTTCGTCGAGGAACGGCTGACCTTCGTCCCGGCCCATCCCGAACCGGTCGTCGCGCAGGTGCTGGCCCAACTCGACGCGCTCGGAGTGGGTTTCGGGGCCTGCCACACCGAGTTCGTGGTGCACGAGGGCCGGGCGAGGATCATAGAGGTCAACTACCGCGCCATCGGCGACCAGTGCGATCTGCTGCTGGCACACCTGCTGGAGATCCCGCTCTTCGATCACATCCTGCGCACCCATCTGGGCGAGCCCCTGCCCACGGAGCTCGGAGTGCGGCGCGACGGCGTGGCCCGGCTGGACTACCCGTGCGCCGGGAGCGCGGGGACGCTGACGGCCGCCCCCGCCGCCACTGAACTCAACGCCAACGGGGTGTGGTTGACCTACCGTCCGCTCCGCGAGATCGGCGAGCGGCATGAGGTGTACCGCACCAATCGCGACTTCCTGGGCGTGGTGCGGGCGACCGGGACCGACCAGGGGGCCGTGGACCGGGCGGTGACCGGGTTCCTCGCCGGGCAGCGGTGGGAGATCCAGCCGTGACAGCCCGGACGGAGGGCGAGCTGGTGACGCGGGTACTCAGCGCACTGCTGCGTGAGGACGTGGTCGGTCTGCGCTCGGCCGGCGAACTCGTCCACCGGCCGGACGGCGCATGGTGGCGACGGGCCGGCGAAAACGGTCAGTTCCTCCTGCTGCCCGTCGTCGAAGACGGGTTCCAGTGCGAGTACGAGGCCCGGCTGCCGTTGCTCGTCGGGGAATCCGGAGAATCCGGGGCATCCAAGCCCGTCCGCCACGAGACGTGCGACGCGATCCTCGCCGCCCTGCGGGACCTGGCCCATCCTCTCGACCGGGAAGGATTCGACACCTTCGCCGAGGAGTGCCGGCAGACGCTGGCCACGCTGCGGTTGCACACCGTGGTCCGCGACGAGGTGGTCCGGACGCTGACGACCCGTCATGGCGTGGAGCCGGCCGACTGGTCGGGGATGACGGGCGGGCTGGCGTACGACACCCTCGCGGCGCACCTCGACCATCCCGTCTACCCGACCGCGCGTGGCCGCTCCGGAATGCACGAGGCCCATCTGCGGGCGTACGCACCGGAGTTGCACCCCCGCTTCGCGTTGCGCTGGCTCGCACTTCCCCGGGACGCCGTCACCGGGACGTTTCCGGACCGCTGGCCCACGCCCGCGGCGCTCGGCCTCGGCGGGCTGGACCGTACTCATGTGGCGCTGCCCGTCCACCCGTTGACCGTCGGCGCCCCGCTGGAGGGAGCCCTGCGCGCCACCGGTCTCACCGACCGGGCCGTGCTCGCCGACCGCGCCCGCCTCGAAGTCGTGCCGACCCTGTCGATGCGTACCGTCGCCCTGTCATCGGAGCCGTCCCTGCATGTCAAACTGCCTTTGCCGACCGCCACGCTGGGACAGCGCAACCGGCGGACCATCAAACCCGGCACACTCGTCGACGGGGCCGCCGGACAACGTCTGATCGAGCAGATCATCGTCCGCGAGCCTCGATTCCGCGGCACGGTCCTGCACGCCGACGAGACCGTGTACGCGCACGCCGGGCACGAACTGCTCGCCGCTCTGTTCCGGCGGTACCCCGACGGCCTCCAGGACTCCACCGTCGTGCCCATGGCGGCGCTGCTGGCCGAAGCGCCCGGCGGACGGCTGGTCGTCGACCATCTGGCCGACCGCTTCTACGGCGGAGACCTCCTCGCGCTGCTGGACTCCTGCCTGACCCTGCTCTTCGACTGGCAGACCACGCTGTTCGGGTACGGAATCGCACTTGAGTCGCACCAGCAGAACGTCTCGATGGTCCTCGACCGGCGGCACGACGGCGCTACACGGCTACGGCTGCTGTTGAAGGACAACGACGGGCCGCGCATCAACAGCCGGCGTCTGAGCGGGCGGTTGGGGGACGAAGCTCCGGGGCCGGGGGACTTCGACGACCACCGGACCTTCGGTGACAGTGACCGGCCGGTCGTCGACCTGTTCACCACCATCACGGTCCATCTGTGCGCCGGCGCCTACGCCTTCGGGCTCGCGCGGCACGGTCGCGCGCCGCTGCCCGTACTGCTGCGGCTCGTACGCGACCGGCTCTCCGAAGCGATCGAGCGGCTCGGGACGGGAGCCGGCGAGCCCGGTGCCGTACTGCGCGCCCGGGTGCTGGACGCGCCGCGCCTGCCGGTCAAGGCGATGGTCACCGCGGGGACCCTCCTCACCAAGGAACGTTCGGGCGCGGCGGACATCAACAAGCACTACACCAGCGGCCCCAACTACCTGCTGCGTACCGGAGGTTCGGCATGAGCACCACGGAACGGCGTGGCCGGCCCCCACCCCGCCCCGATCGGCGTACGGCTGATCCCCGGTCGCCCTGATCACCGTATGCGCCACCGCCCCTTCGCTCGCTTTGCACCCGCTGGAGCTGCACATGCCCTCGCTGACCGAGTCGCTCGGTAGCACTTCCCTCGCCGTCCCGAGCCCCGCTCCCGGTCACACCGCGCAGGCCCGACTCCCCTCACCGGACGAGGCCGTTGCGCACACCCTCCTCAACTGTCTGTTGCGCGAGGTGTCGGCTCCCGAGCAGCAGACCGCCCTCACCGACCGCCATCTGCTGCTGCGGCTGCCCCGCCGCGGTGTGCTGCTGCGGGTCGCGCTGCGCCGTACGTCGATGCTCGGCGCGCACCGCTTCACCGGTCCGGTGAGTGAGCGGACGGCTGACGGCGGCTGGAGAGAGGCCGACTGGCGGCGGCTCGCGGAACTCACGCAGGACGAGCTGTTCCTGCGGACCGGTGTGCGCAACGAGGAGTTCCTGGAGCAGATCGACTCCAGCCACACGGCTGTCGCCGCGTCCCTCACCGTACGAACCGGAACCGGCCGAGCGCCTCTGCCCGTACGGACGGGGGCCGGGCCGGCACCGGTGGACACACCCGTCGCGGCCTACCTCGCCTCCGAGCAGTCGCTGCTGTTCGGGCACCGTTTCCACCCCACGCCCAAGGCACGCACGGGGGACGCGGACTTCTGGCCGGCCTACGCGCCGGAGGCGGGCGCCGTCTTCCCCCTGCGCCACCTCGCCGTACGCGAACACCTGATCGCGGAGGAATCCGCGGAGCCCGGCGCCCTGGACACGCTCGACCGGCTGGGCAGGCCGGACGGGCAGGGCCGGCAGGACCGGCAGGACCGGCAGTCCGTCGCCTCCGTCCCCGAGGGCTACCGGCTGCTGCCCGCGCACCCCTGGCAGTACGCGATGCTGCGCGAGCACCCGGCGCTGCGCGCGGCGATCGGACGCGGGGACATCCTCGACCTCGGCCCGGGCGGCAGGACCTTCGCGGCCACCGCGTCCGTACGGACTCTGTACGACGGCGAGTCGTTCCTGAAGTTCAGCCTGAACATCCGGATCACCAACTGCTGGCGCAAGAACGCGAGTTACGAGCTGTCCGGCGCCGTCGCGCTCACCCGCGTGCTGGGCCCGGTGCTCGCCGACCTGGCCGACCGGTTCCCCGGCAGCGCGGTGCTCCGCGAGCCCGCGTACCGCAGCCTCGCCCTGCCGGGCCCGGACGGCACACCGGACCGCGAGATGCTCGAAGGCTTCGGCGTCATCGTCCGCGAGGGCCTGGCCCGGCGCCTCCTGCCCGGCACCACCCCGCTGCTCGCGGCGGCCGTCGCGGACGAGTACCCCACCAGTCCCGCGCACATCTCCCGTCTCCTCGACGGGGCCGGCCCGCGGGCCGCACTCGACTGGTGGGCGGCCTACCTCAGGCTGCTCGTGCCGCCCGTCCTCGCCGCCTATTTCGACCATGGTCTGGTACTGGAACCCCATCTGCAGAACGTGCTGATCTGCGTCGACGGTGACGGCATGCCCGCCCAGGTCCTCTTCAGGGACCTGGAGGGCGCCAAGCTCGTGCCCGAGCGCCACGCCGAGACCCTCGCCGCGCTGCCGCCCGAGGTCGCGGGCCCAATGACGTACGACGCGCAGCGCGGCTGGGACCGGGTCGTCTACTGCCTGCTCGTGAACCACGTCGCCGAACTGCTCGCCGCCCTCGCCGATCTGCACCCGCACGCCGAGGCCGCGCTGTGGGCGGAGGTCCGCACCACCCTGCTGACGTACGCCGACCGGTACGGCTGTCCGCCGCCGCTGGCCGCGCTGCTCGCGGGAGTGCCGCTGCCCGCCAAGGCGAACCTCCTCACCCGCTGGGAGCGCAAGGCCGACCGCGAAGCCGGATACGTCCGCCTGCCCTCTCCGCTCGGCGAGGGCATCCTGCGCCACCCGACGGGGAGCACCCGATGACCACCACCCCTGCCCCCACCGATGCCGTACGAAACCGGGTTCTGGCTCTGCCCTCCGGAGAACTCCCGGCCTATGTCTACGACTTGGCGGCGTTGCGCGCGCACGCCGAGTCCGTGCGGGCCGCGCTGCCCGAGCGCGTCGAGCTCTACTACGCGGCGAAGGCCAACCCGGAGCCGGAGATCCTGGCCGCGCTCGGCCCGTACGTGGACGGCTACGAGGTCGCCTCGGGCGGCGAACTCGCCCATGTCGCCAGGGCGGTGCCGGGCCGTCCACTGGCCTTCGGCGGCCCCGGCAAGACCCCTGCCGAGATCGTGAGCGCGCTGGAACTTGGCGTGGAGCGCTTCCATGTGGAGAGCGAGTACGAGCTGCACATGCTGGCCGAACTGGTCCGGCAGTGCACGCCGGATGCCCGGGTGGCGGTACTGCCGCGGTTCAACCTTCCTGTGGCGTCGGGCTCGTTGGCGGCGAGCGCCCTCGCGATGGGCGGGCGCCCCACACCCTTCGGCCTCGACCCGTCGCAGGCGGACACGGTGGTGGGCCTGCTCACCGACGGCACCTATCCACACCTCGAACTTCGGGGCGTGCACGCCCACTTGGCCAGCGGGCTGCAGGCTTCGGAACAGCTCGCGGTGGCCGAGTCCATCGTGGACTGGGCTGTCCGGCTGACCGAGCGGCACGGAGTACCGCTCGCCGAGGTGAACGTCGGAGGGGGCATGACGGTCGACTACGCGGCTCCCGGGGAGCGCTTCGACTGGTCCGCGTACGGCAAAGGGCTCGCCCGGCTCATCGCCTCACACTCGGGTCTCACCTCGGATCTGACGCTGCGCATCGAACCCGGGCGGGCTTTGACGGCGTACTGCGGCTGGTACGCGACCGAGGTGCTGGACGTGAAGCAGAGCCACGGCGAGGAGTTCGCCGTGGTACGCGGCGGCACGCACCACCTTCGCACCCCGGCGACCAAGGGGCACGACCAGCCCTGCACTCTGCTCGCGGTGGAGGACTGGCCGCATCCGTGGCCCCGGCCGGCGGCGCGTGGCGAACTGGTCACGCTCACCGGCCAGTTGTGCACACCGAAGGACGTCCTGGCCCGGAACGTCCCGGCATCGACGTCAACATCGGCACAGGCACCGGCATCAGCACTGCGGGCGGGTGACCGCGTGGCGTTCGCGCTCGCGGGTGCCTACGCGTGGAACATCTCCCACCACGACTTCCTCATGCACCCGCGGCCCGGCTTCCACTTTCTGGAAGCGTCGCACTGAGGCTGCGCCTCAGCCCTGCTGGAACAGCTCCGCGGGCAGTGGCTTGAGCAGCGCGTACAGGTCGTCGGTGATGGGGCGGTCCCAGGCGGCGATCGTCACCAGGACCTTGTCGCTGCGGTCGAACTGCACACAGGAGACGCGCGTCTCGGAGAGCTTGAGGCGGCGCACGATGAGGAGGTTGTCGCCCTGCATCACCGGCATGTCCTCGGCGCCGACGACGGTGACCTCTTCGTCGTTCTCCAGCGCCAGCAGCAGCTGGGCCACCTCGAACGGGACCTCTCCGTCGGCGACGTCCCGGGCCGGGGAGCCCTCCGGCAGGTTACCGATGATCATCGCCGGGCCGCGGCCGCCGAACAGGTCGTAGCGCAGGAACACACCCTGACAGCTGCCGTCGGGTGCGGGCAGCAGGCCCGCGCCGAGATTGCCCGGCCAGTCGCCCGGATCCATGGCCAGAACGTCGAAGTCTGGACCTGCGGGAGTGGCGCTGCGGCGGCGGAGGAAGGACATGCCGCAATGGTACGTGCACCGGGGGGCGGTCTGCCCTGGGGTGGACGGCTGCCGACCGGCGATCGCGGGCCACCGGGCGTTGGCCACCACGCGTGGGCCACCCGGCGCCGGGCACTGCGCCCGCCCGTCACCACGCATTCGCCGACGGCAGATGCCAACGCTTGTTGTCAACGGCTGTCGCCAACGCCTGTTGCCAACAGGCGTTGACTAAGCTCCCCGGCTCTCCTTCCGCGCCGCCCCCAGTGCCGCCCCCAGACCAGCGAGGTCTGTTCCCACCTTCCGGTACACCGCCGACAGCAACCGCACCGCCACCGCCTCCTCCGTGCGCAGCTCCGCGGCGATCGCCGTCGTCGGGAGACCGCGCACGGCCAGCTCGGCGGCCGTGCGCTCCCGGGCGGTGAGGGTGTCCGTCTCGGTACCGTGAAGGCGCCGGGGCCGCAACCCGGCGGCCGCGAGTTCGTCGCGGGCTGCCTCGACCAGGCCGTCGGCGCCGCACCCCACGGCCGCGTCGAGCCCCCGGTAGAGGTGGTCGGCGGCCTCCCCCGGACGGCTGCCGCGCAGCTCCGCGCCGAGGGCGACGAGGGCACAGGCCAGTTCGTACGCTGCCGGGGAGCGTTCCAGGTGGTCGACGGATTCTTCGAGGAGTTTGACGCGGGCCGGGCCCGAGGAGACGTCGGCCGCCGCGCGCAGCGCCTGTCCGACCGCCGACGGCGCACCGAAGACCCGGGCCCGCCGCACCGCGTCGAACGCCGTGGCCACGGCCCGCTCCGGGGTGTCGTGGCTCTCGGCTCTGGCGAGGTGCAGCTGCCACGGGCACCAGGCGGGGTTGCGCATGCCACGCGGGTCGAGTCGGCGGCCGGCCGCGGCGAGTTCGGCGGCGGCGTCCTTCGCCAGGCCTCGGGCCAGCAGCAGTTCGCCGTACACCGTCTGGGAGTCGGGGAAGACGACGGCGGCGGGGAACGGCTGCTCGAAGGAGTAGTCCTCGGCGATCTGAGCGGCCTCGGTGATCCGGCCCCGGGCGAGCAGGATCTCGACGAGGGTGCCGACCGCGTACCAGTGCGCGGGGGTGCCGGCGCCGACACGTTCGGCGAGCCCGAGCCCCGCGCGCGCGAAGTCCTCGGCCTCGGCGAGCCGGCCGCGGCGGAAGCGTACGTACGCGAGGAGGGTGTAGCCGAAGGAGAGGTGGGCGCCGTGCCAGCCCTGCCGTTCGAAGTCGGCGATCCCGGCGGCGAACAGTTCCTCGGTGCGTCCCGGCCGGTCGGCGTACATGAAGGTGAGGGCGACGAGGACGGGCACCTCGAAGCCGCGGTCCGCCTCGGCCCAGCCGAATCCGCCGGCGAGGGCGCGCTCCGCGTGGTGGACGGCGATGTGGGCGGGTTCGCCGCGCAGGGTGGCGTCCCAGGCACGCAGGCCGATCACATAGCGCTCGGTGAGATCGCGGCCGGTGAGCCGGTCGGCGAGCCGGGCCAGGCGGCGGGAACGGGCCGGCGAGTCGGGTTCGTCGGCACGGAAGGCGTCCCACATGAACTGCTCCGACTGCATCCGCAGCCGTACGCGCGGGTCGGCGGTCACCTTGACCTCGCGGGCGAGCAGGTCGGAGGCCTCACCGAGGCGGTCGCTGTGGGCGAGGACCTGGGAGAGCCGGTAGACGATGTTGTGGCGCAGCTCCGGGTCGGCGATGGGCTCTTCCAGCGCCGCCCGCAGATGGTTGACGGTGGTCGCCGGTTCGGTGAGCAGGGAGGCGCAGCCGAGTTCGTGGAGGACGGCGGCGCGTTCCGCGAGGGGCGGGGGTTCGCGCAGGGCGCGCGCGAGATAGCGGCGCGCGGCGTCGGGGGCCCCTGCGCGGAGGGTCTCGCGGGCGGCGGCGCGCAGTTGCTGGACGACCAGGGCATCGCCCTCGGGGTGGGTCTCCATGAGGTGCCTGGCGGCGGCGGACGGGCCGAGTCCCGCGTCGATGACACACCAGGCGGCCTGCCCGTGCATGGCGACACGGACCGGTCCGGGCATGGCCCGGTAGACAGCGGTGGCGATGAGCGGGTGGACGAACTCAAGGGTGCCCTCGTCCGTCACGACGCCGGTGAGGATTCGGGCGTCGCGCAGGGCGTTTGCCGCGTCGGCCGCCTCTTCGGGGCCGAGTCCCGCCACGGCCGCCGCGAGCGTCGGGGAGATCTCGGTGCCCAGGAGGGCGCAGGCCCAGGCGAAGCGGACAGTCGAGCTGCCCAGGCGTTCGAGGCGGGCGACGAGTCCGCTGCCCTTGACGGCGGCGGCCAGGTCGCGCAGCAGGTGCGCTCCCGGTTCGGTCGGGGTCAGGCCGCGGTCGTGTACTTTCGCGGTGAGTTCGACGGCCTCGAACGGGTTGCCCGCGGTGACGGCCCAGCACTCGCGGCAGAACGCGTCGTCGGCCCGGGTGCCGAGGGTCTCGCGGACCAGCCGGGCGACCGCGTCGGCGCTCAGCGGCTCCAGGTCGAGGGGGCGTCCGCCGGCGCGGCCGGGCAGGTTTCTGAACGGTTCGGCGTGGTCCGGGAGTTCGTCGGGCCGGTAGGCGACGACGAGCAGCAGGGGCAGTTGTTCGGCGCGGGGTGCGAACGCGGCGAGCCACTGGAGCGACTCCGGGTCGGCCCAGTGTGCGTCGTCGAGGACGACCACCATCGGGGCGCGGCGTACGGCGAGGTGGGTGAGGACCCAGTCGAGGCCGTCACGCAGGCCCTGTTGGTCGGGCGGCGGGCCCTCGGTGGCGGCGCACAGGCCGAGGGCGGGTCCGACGATGGTGTACCAACTGCCGAGCGTGGCCCGGAGTTCGGACTCCGGGATGCCCACGAGCTGGGGTTGCAGGAGCTGGCGTGCGACGTGGAAGGCGACGCACTGTTCCTGGTCGCCGCCTCGTGCGGACAGGACCGTGCAGCCCTTGGCGCCGGCTCGTCGGCATACTTCGGCGAGGAGGCTCGTCTTGCCGATCCCGGCACGTCCGGCGAAGGCCAGCAGCCCGCCTCGGGGCTGGCCGGGCAGCTCGGAACCGTCCAGGAGACGGCCCGCGCCGTCCCTGAGCAGCCCTGCGCCGTCCAGGAGGAACTCGGGGTCCTCCCCGTCCGGCCCCGGGCCCTGCCGAGGGGGCCCGGAGGGCTCTCCACGATCCCCGTCGGCGACCGCGCGGAGTCCGAGGGCGCCCGGACCTCGTCCTGAGGGGCCCGTTCGCAGCCCGGTCACCTCGCCCAACGCCTCGTCCACTGCCGCGAGTTCCATCTCGCGTTCGAAGAGCGTCCTTCTGCTCCGCATGCCGTGCCGCCCCATGACGCACCCCCTGCCGCGGTGGTGCAGCCGACGCGGGGAGACGGTGCGCACCGTGGCCTACAAGCACCTCAGCGTACGCCGGGAGCGAGTGCCGCGGGTCCGTCCGACCGTTACTGACCGGAGCGTTCGGCCGGCTGTTCCAGCAGGGCCGGGGCCGCACCGGGGGCAGCCCGGTCGGCCCCAGTCGCGTCGGCACTGGGGCCCCGGCCGTCCCCTCGAATGACAGCGGCTCTCAGGTGAGGTCGAACTCCCCCTCCCGCGCCCCTGACACGAACACGCCCCACTCCGCGGGTGTGAAGATCAAGGAGGGGCTTTCCGGGCGGCCACTGTTGCGCATCGCGATGAAGCCTTCGACAAAGGCGATCTGGACATCCCCCCGCCCCCGGCTGCTCGAGTGCCAGTCGGCCTTACTGAGGTCAAGCTCCGGCTTGTCCCAG
This sequence comes from Streptomyces sp. NPDC048484, assembly GCF_040651415.1. Taxonomy (NCBI): domain Bacteria; kingdom Bacillati; phylum Actinomycetota; class Actinomycetes; order Kitasatosporales; family Streptomycetaceae; genus Streptomyces; species Streptomyces sp. NPDC048484. Next base: position 25,038 of record NZ_JBEZJY010000021.1, on the reverse strand, counting down.
CCCGCGAGCGGGTGCTGCTGGATGGTGCTCTCGGCCACGTCCGTACTCCTCCCGGTTCGTCGTCCGCGGCCAGCCTAGCTTTCGGTCACTGCCGCGCACAGGCCACGTGAGGGGGTAGCTTCACGAGGTGGGCGGCGCGGCTCCGACCAGCCACATCGAGAAGAACTGGGAGCCGCCGCCGTAGGCGTGCCCGAGGACCCTGCGGGCGCCGTCGACCTGGTGTTCTCCGGCCTGTCCACGCACCTGAAGTGCGGCTTCGGCGAACCGGATCATCCCGGAGGCTCCGATGGGGTTCGTGGACAGTACCCCGCCCGACATGTTCACCGGCAGGTCCCCGTCCAGTTCCGTGACCCCGGACTCGGTGAGTTTCCAGCCCTCGCCCTCGTCGGCGAAGCCCAGGTTCTCCAGCCACATGGGCTCGTACCAGGAGAACGGGACGTACATCTCGACGGCGTCGATGTCGCGGCGCGGGTCCGTGATGCCCGCCTGCCGGTACACGTCGGCCGCGCAGTCCTTGCCCGCCTGCGGGGACACGCAGTCCTTGCCGGCGAAGAGGGTCGGCTCGCTGCGCATCGCGCCGCCGTGCATCCAGGCGGCCGGTCGCGGCGCGCGGGCCGCCCCCGCACGGTCGGTGAGGACCATCGCGCAGGCGCCGTCGGAGGACGGGCAGGTCTCCGAGTAGCGGATCGGGTCCCAGAGCATGGGCGAGGCCTGGACCTTCTCCAGCGTGATCTCGTGCTCGTGCAGATGCGCGTACGGGTTCTTGAGCGCGTTGCGGCGGTCCTTGTACGCGACCAGGGAGCCGACCGTGTCGGGGGCGCCGGTGCGTCGCATGTAGGCCCGCACGTGCGGGGCGAAGAAGCCGCCCGCGCCGGCGAGCAGGGGCTGTTGGAAGGGGATGGGGAGCGACAGGCCCCACATGGCGTTCGACTCGGACTGCTTCTCGTAGGCAAGGGTCAGTACGGTGCCGTGGACACGCCCCGCGATCAGGTTCGTGGCGACGAGTGCGGTGGAACCGCCGACGGAGCCCGCCGTGTGCACGCGCAGCATCGGTTTGCCCACCGCGCCGAGGGCGTCGGCGAGGTAGAGCTCGGGCATCATGACGCCCTCGAAGAAGTCCGGGGCCTTGCCGATGACGACGGCGTCGATGTCCGCCCAGGTCAACTCGGCGTCTGCGAGGGCGCGTCGGGCGGCCTCGCGGACGAGTCCCGCGATCGACACGTCCCTTCGGGCCGCGACGTGCTTGGTCTGGCCGATCCCGACGACGGCCACGGGCTCCTTGTTCACCGAGTTGCTCACCGCGTTGTTCATCGCGGGTCTCCTTCCAGGACGGCGACCAGGTTCTGTTGCAGGCAGGGGCCTGACGTGGCGTGCGCCAGCGCCCGGTCGGAGTCGCCGCGCCGGATCCGGTCGGCCGCCTCGCCGATGCGGATGAGGCCCGCGGCCATGACGGGGTTGGCGGCGAGCGCGCCTCCGGACGGGTTGACGTCGACGCCGCCGTCCAGCCGCAGGGCTTTGCGCAGCACCACTTCCTGCGAGCTGAACGGAGCGTGCAACTCGGCTGTGTCGACCGGCCGTTCGAAGGCGCCGGCCCGTTCCGCGGCCAGCCGTGTCGACGGCGAGTCGGTCAGGTCCCGTACGCCCAGGGCGTGCGCCTCGATGCGGTGGTCGATGCCCCGTATCCAGGCGGGTCGCTCGCACAGTTCTCGGGCCCGCTCCCCCGCGGCGAGGATCACGGCGGCGGCCCCGTCTCCGACGGGCGGGCAGTCTCCGGTACGCAGGGGGCGTACGGCGTAGTCGCCCTGCGGTACCGAACCCCGCAGCTGGGCATGGGAGTTGTCGGTGGCGGAGGCGCGGCTGCGGGACGCCACCGCGGCGAGCGCCTGCTCGTCGGTGTCGCCCACGTCGATGAGCGCCTGCGCCTGGAGCGCGGCCAGGGCGATGGAGTCGGGCCACAGGGGCGCGACGTAGTACGGGTCGAGCTGCCGGGTCAGCACGTCACGCACGGAGCCGGGGGACGACTTGCCGTACGCGTACACGAGCGCGGTGTCCGCGTCGCCGGTGAGGAGCTTCGTCCAGGCCTCGTACAGCGCCCACGCGCCGTCCATCTCCACATGTGACTCGGAGATCGGCGGCCACGCTCCCACTCCGTCGAGTGCCATGGTGAAGGAGAACGCCCGGCCCGCGAGATAGTCCGTGGAACCGGAGCAGGTGAAGCCGATGTCGCTGGTCTGCAGCCCGGTCTGCGCCAGGACCTGGTGCAGGACGGGCATGAGCATCTCCACTTCGGAGAGCTCGTCGCTGGTGCGCCGGTGGTCGGTCTGCGCGAACGCGACGACGGCGATGTCCCTGGGCGGCCTCGGTGCGGGCATCTACAACAGCTCCTTGTACATCTCGTAGTCCGCGTCGGGTTCACCGGTGGGCCGGTAGTGGTCGGGGTGGCCGCCCCCGTCCGACCACACGGGTTCGACCCGCAGGCCCATCCGCACCTGGTCGTAGGGGATGCCGCCGATCCGGCCGTGCAGGGCGAGGTCCGCGCCGTCGAGAGCGATGTGCGCATAGACGTACGGCACTTCGATGTCGAGGTTCTTCGCCTTGATGTTGACGATGCAGTAGGTCGTGACCGTCCCGCGCGGCCCCACTTCGACCCGTTCCGATGTGGCCACACCACATGTGGGGCACGCACCCCTCGGCGGGACGTACACCTTGCGGCACGACGGGCAGCGCTCTCCGACGACCCGCCGTTCGGCGAGCGCGTGAAGGTAGGCGGACTGGGCGCGGCCGGGCGAGTAGGTGTAGTCGAGCCGGGCGGGGGCGACGATGCCCGTCACCGGATCCTCGAACCGCCCGGCGCTGCCGCGGCGTTCGGGTTCCTCTCCCTCGCGTCCCTCATTCGGCGTGCCCGACTGGTTCGGTTCGTTCGACTCGTTCGACCCATCTGACTCGTCCGACTCATTCGGTTCACTCGGCTCGAAGCAGGCGATGTCCGTGATGGCACCGGAGCGTTCACCCGCCCAGCGGACACGGACCCGCATGCCGGTGTGTACGGAGTCGGGCCCGTCCGGCGCGTCGAGGGCATGCAGGAGGCCGGTGTCGGCGCCGTCCAGTCGCACCAGGACCCATGCGAAGGGGGTGTCCAGAGGCTGCCCCCGGCGAGGCTCATGGTTCCAGGCCCAGGTGGTGACGGTCCCGGTGGCCGCGACCTCGACGAGCTCGCCCAGTTCCTCGGAGGTGACGGGATCGTACTCGACGGGCGGAACGAGAACCCGGCCGTCATCGGTCCGCACTCCGAGCACGACACGTTCACGCAGCCCGGTCAGAAACGCGCTCTGCACAGGGCCGAGAGACCGAGTGAAGGGAAACTCGACGACAAGGGGAGCTTTGAGCACTTCGGGCACGGGATCTCCTCACAGAACGGGGCCTGCGCCCCGGAAGGGGGCGCCCCCGTAGGGGCGCGGGGCTGTGCCGGTGTGCGGCTCGCTGTGCCGTTGTGCGGTTCCGCCGCGTGGGCGCGCCCAGCCACAACGAGCCCACAGCGGCAGTCCGGCCTCCGCGGAGCGGAACCTCACTCCCGCCGATACACCGGTGGGCGCTTCTCACTGAAGGCCCGCGCCCCCTCCTTCGCATCGGCCGTGTCGAAGACCGGCCACCCCCGCTTCAGCTCTGCGGCGAGCCCGTCGGTCTCGGCCATCTCGGCGGTCTCGTACACGGACGCCTTGACGGCCTCGACGGCGAGCGGCCCGCACGCGTTGATCTGACCGGCGATGGCGAGCGCCTTCTCCAGGGCTGTCCCGTCGGGGACGACATGGCCGATCAGCCCGATGTCGGCGGCCTCCCGCGCCGAGTAGGGACGGCCGGTGAGCAGCATCTCCAGCGCGTGCGTGCGCGGAATCTGCCGCGCAAGACGCACCGTCGAGCCACCGATCGGGAACAGTCCGCGCTTCACCTCGAAGAGCCCGAAGGTGGCGGACTCTCCCGCGACCCGGATGTCGGTCCCCTGAAGGATCTCGGTACCGCCGGCCACACAATGACCCTCGACCGCGGCGATCACGGGTTTGCGCGGACGGTGATGCCGCAGCATCGCCTTCCAGTGCAGATCGGGGTCGGCCGTGAGTCGGTCCCGGTACTGCTGCCCCTCCATCCCCTTGCCCGCGAGGGCCTTGAGGTCCATGCCCGCGCAGAACGCACCGCCCGCGCCGGTCAGGACGACCGAGCGGATGGCGTCGTCCTCGTCGGCCTCGATCCAGCCGTCGTACAGGCCGACCAGCATCGGCAGCGAGAGCGCGTTCTTGGCCTCGGGCCTGTTGAGCGTGAGCACCAGTGTGGCGCCTTCGCGCTGCACGGTGAGGTGTTCCGTCCCACCCATTGCCGTCCTCCCGTCTCAGGAACGAGAACAGGTTGCAGTAGGCGAGGAGTCACTTCAAGGGTTTTCTGACAGTCAGTCAGATTTCTTCTGCGCGGACCCTTCACAGTTGTGGCGGCCTTTGCTCTGATGACCGGCGAAGCGATGACGCACGTCCACTCGTCGCACGTCCACTCGTCGAGGGTTGCCGGGGTCAGGAGGAGCGGTGGAGTACAACCTTGCCGACCTGTTCGAGTCGGTGGTCGACGTGGTCCCCGACCGCGAGGCGCTCGTCCATATCGATCATCCCGGTACGGGAGCCGAGCGCCGCCTGACGTACGCGGAGCTGGATGCGGCTGCCAACCGTGTCGCCCACCACCTGATCGACAACGGCATCCGTCCGGGCGAGCATCTGGGACTGCATCTCTACAACGGCATCGAATACCTGCAGACCGTCCTGGGCTGCCTCAAGGCGCGGATCGTGCCGGTCAACGTCAACTACCGCTACGTGGAGGAGGAGTTGGTCTACCTCTACCGGGACGCGAACCTGGCGGCACTGGTCTTCGACGCGGAGTTCACCGAGCGGGTCGCGGCTGCCCTGCCACGCGCCTCGACGTTGCGGCATCTCGTACGGGTGGGCGCCCCGGCGCCGGACGCACCCCCCTTGCCCGCGGTGGACTTCGCGGACGCCGAGGCCGCCGGATCGCCCGGGCGCGGCTTCCCGGCGCGCTCGGCCGACGACCAGTTCATCATCTACACCGGTGGCACGACCGGGATGCCGAAAGGCGTGATGTGGCGTCAGGAGGACCTGTTCTTCTCGGGGCTCGGCGGCGGCGCCCCGACCGGCGAACCGGTGAAGACGCCGGAGGAGCTCGCCGAGCGGGTCGCGGCCGGCGGGGACGGGATCACCTTCTTCCCCACGCCCCCGCTCATGCACGGCACCTCGACCCTGACCGCCTTCATCGGCTTCCACTTCGGGCAACGCATCGTCATCCACAGCAAGTTCGTGCCCGAGGAGGTACTGCGGACCATCGGGAAGGAGAAGGTCACCAGCGTGTCGCTGGTCGGCGACGCGATGCTGCGGCCGCTGATCGACGCGCTGAACGGGCCCATGAAGGGCGCCGACTGCTCCTCCTTGTTCAGCGTCTCCTCCTCCGGCGCGATCATGTCGGAGACGGTGCGCGCGCAGTTCCAGGCCCTCGTGCCGAACGTGATGCTGCTCAACAACTTCGGCTCCTCCGAGTCCGGCTTCAACGGCACGGCGACGGCCGACTCGGGTCCGGGACGCGGCTTCCGCATCCAGGTCAACTCCCGCACGCAGGTGGTGGATCCGGCGACGCATGAACCGGTCGCCGTCGGTGAGCCCGGCCGTATCGCCCAGCGCGGCCATGTCCCCCTCGGCTACTACAACGACCCGAAGAAAACCGCCGAGACGTTCTTCGAGCAGGACGGCGAGCGGTGGGTGCTGCTCGGCGACATGGCGACCGTCGACGAGGAGGGCGTCGTCACCGTCCTGGGGCGCGGCTCGCAGTGCATCAACACCGGTGGGGAGAAGGTGTATCCGGAGGAGGTCGAGCAGGCGCTCAAGTCGCACCCCGACGTGTACGACGCCCTGGTGGCCGGGGTGCCGGACGAGACGTGGGGCAACCATGTGGCGGCCGTGGTGCAGTTGCGCGAGGGCGGGGGGCCGCCTTCTCTGGACGAGATCCAGGCCCACTGCCGTACGCATCTGGCGGGCTACAAGATTCCTCGCCAGCTGGTGATCTCGGAAACCATCCAGCGGTCCCCGAGCGGCAAGGCGGACTACCGGTGGGCGCGGTCGGTCGCGGCGGCGCAGGCATCGCGCCAGGAACAGCAGGAATCGCAGGAATAGCCGGACAGGCCCTGGAGAACCCGCCGGGGCAGCCGGCGGAAGCGCCGGGCGCCCGGTTCACGTGTTGAAGGGCCGGTAGTGCACGAGGGCGTGACCGCCGCTCTCGTCGCGGACCGTCAGCTCCACCGCCACGGCGCCTCCTTCGGCGTACGGGTCGAGGGTCAGGAGTCCGCAACGGTCGACGTCGTCCTGGACGCAGTCCGAACGCAGTTCCATGTCGGGGTAGCTGTCGTCCAGCCAGGTGTCGAGGCCGGTCCCGCTGATCCGGAACCGGATGTCGTACAGCGTGTCGATGCCGCGCTGCATCTCGCAGGCGGCGTCCTCGGCCCCGGCCGGCAACCGTTCCTGGTCCGCGAACCGCAGTGCCTCACGGCACGGGACCTTCGCTCCGGTCTGCGCCTCCTCGCCCTCGTCACGCTCGGCGGAGGCCGTGGCCCCGACCCCGCAGCCGGCACAGGCCAGCGCCAGCGCCACTGCCAGTACGGCGACCGGTCCCCCCACCCTGCCGACCCGCTTCCTCATGCCCAACACCATCGCGCCTCCGTCTGCCGGACATCGAACGTTCCGTCTGCAGGGAAGAGGGGTGACGGGACCGGTCGGTTCCCGGCGCACTCCTTGACGGCCGCCCGTACGGCTGGATTACTTGATCTCCTACGGCACGACCGAATGATCGGTTGTCCGGAATGGTGCATGGGTGAGGGAGAAGTGCCTGTGGCGAATTCGACGGACCTGCTGGACGCCGGTGAACTGCTCGACGCGGAGGGTCTGCGCGCGCTCCAGCTGGAGCGGCTGAGGGCCACCCTGCGGCACGCGTACGAGAACGTGCCGTTCTACCGCGACTCCTTCGACAAGGCCGGGCTCCGGCCCGAGGACTGCGGCTCGCTCAACGATCTGGCACGCTTCCCCTTCACCACGAAGGCGGACCTGCGCGACCACTACCCGTACGGGATGTTCGCCGTGCCGCGAGACCGTATCCGGCGCATCCATGCCTCCAGCGGCACCACGGGGCGCCCCACGATCGTCGGATACACCGAGAACGACCTCTCCATGTGGTCCGACATGGTGGCCCGCTCGATCCGCGCGGCGGGCGGCCGGCCCGGCGACACGGTCCATGTCGCCTACGGCTACGGCCTGTTCACCGGCGGGCTCGGCGCGCACTACGGCGCCGAACGGCTCGGCTGTACGGTCATTCCCGCGTCGGGTGGCATGACCGCTCGCCAGGTCCAGCTGATCCAGGATCTGCGGCCCGGGATCATCATGGTGACGCCCTCGTACATGCTGACGATCCTCGACGAGTTCGAGCGGCAGGGCGTGGACCCGCGCCGCACCTCGCTCCGTGTGGGCATCTTCGGCGCCGAGCCCTGGACGGAGGCGATGCGCCGGGAGATCGAGGAGCGGTTCGCCATCGACGCGGTCGACATATACGGGCTGTCGGAGGTGATCGGCCCCGGCGTGGCCCAGGAGTGTGCGGAGACGAAGGGCGGACTGCACATCTGGGAGGACCACTTCTTCCCGGAGGTCGTCGATCCGCTCACGGGCGAGGTGCTGCCGGACGGTGCGGAGGGCGAGCTGGTGTTCACCTCCCTCACCAAGGAGGCCATGCCCGTGATCCGCTACCGGACCCGGGACCTCACTCGGCTGATGCCCGGTACGGCACGCGTCTTCCGCCGGATGGCGAAGGTCACCGGCCGCAGCGACGACCTGGTCATCGTGCGCGGTGTGAACCTCTTCCCCACCCAGGTCGAGGAGATCGTCCTGCGCACTCCCGGCGTGGCCCCGCACTTCCAGCTGCGGCTGACCCGCGAGGGCCGCCTCGACGCCCTCACCGTGCGGGCCGAGGCGCGCGCCGGTACCACGCCGGAGACCCGCGACGCGGCCGCGCGCGCCATCGCGGCGGCCGTGAAGGACGGCATCGGGGTCTCTGCGGAGGTCGAGATCGTCGAACCGGAGTCACTGGAACGGTCGGTCGGCAAGATCCGGCGCATCGTGGACCTGCGCCCCCGATAGGCCGCTCCCTGACACTCCCCGAGACTCCTTGAGGCCCTTCAGGCCCTTCAGGCCCTTGAGGCCCTTGAGGCCCTTGAGGCGGGCCTACTGGGGCCGGGGCGTCGAGCCGTACGCCGTCAGGAAGCGGTCGCGGAAGGAGTCCATCCGCCAGACCGGGGCCGTGTCGTCGGGCTTCAGACCCTCGGTCCATCCCCAGTCGTCGATCTTGTCGAGTACGGACTTGTCGTGGGCGACGATCGAGATCGGCACGTCACGGTTGGCATGGCGGCCGCTCACGCTGGCGATGGGCTGGTGGTCGCCCAGGAAGACCAGCACGGTGTCCTTGCTGCCGTACTTCACCACGTAGTCGATGAGACTGGTCACCGAGTACTCGATCGACTTGCCGTACTCCTCCTTGACCTTGGTGGAGTCGTAGAAGACGTCCGAGGCCTTCTTTCCGTTCTTCTGGATGTCCTTGTAGACCGAGCCGTCGCCGACCTCGTCCCAGGGGATCGTCTTGGGGATCGGCGCCCAGGGCTGGTGGCTGGAGGTGAGGATGATCTCCGACATCAGCGGCTTGTCGCGCTTCTTGCCGTGCTCCAGGCGCTGGTAGGCGCTCAGGGCGTACTGGTCGGGCATGGTCGACCAGCTGAACTTCGGTCCCTTGTAGCCGAGTTCGCGCGAGTCGTAGACGTTGTCGAGGCCGTAGAACGATCCCTCGGGCCAGCTCTTCTGGATGCCCGGCATGATGCCCACGGTCCGCCACGCGCCGGTGCGCTGGAAGGCACCGGTGAGCGTCAGGTGCTCGCCCGCGGTGACGGTGCGGTAGCGGGCCTGGTTGCTGATCCACAGCCCCGACAGGAAGGTGGAGTGACCGAGCCAGCTGCTGCCGCCGTACGTCGCCGAGGTGAGCCAGCCGCTCTTGGCCGAGTATCCGGCCTTGCTCAGCTCCTCCGTCTTGTCGGTGAGTGTGGCGTCGACGCCGGGCGACATGATCGGGTCCTCGATGGCGCTGCGGCCGTAGCTCTCGATGAAGCCGAAGATGACGTCCTTGCCGCGCAGATCGGTCAGGAGCTGGTCCGGCGGCGTCTTGGCGAAGGTGTCCTTCCTGGCCTCCTTGGCGAACTCCGCCTCGTCCTTGATGGTCGCCTGCACACGGTCCACCCGGTTCTGGACGCCTCCCGCGGTGCTGCGGGAGGCGAACTGCACCCCCGCGAACTGCACGCCCAGCGCCGAGCAGGCGACCCAGACGGTGCCGGCGACCAACGTGGCCCGGGTCGCGCGGCCGCTGTGCCGGGCCAGCAGGTTGGCGAGCCGGACGACGGAAAGGATCATCAGCGTGAGCAGGGCGATGACAAGGGCGACGACCGCGATCACGACACCGACCGCACCGCTCTTGCCCATCGAGTCCTCAAGGTACGTCCGGGCGTCGTCGAACAGGACCCAGTCGAGTACGACGTTGAAACCGCGTCCGAGGAATTCGTTGAAGCCGATGTCGAGGAGGTTCAGGATGGTCAGCGCGCCCAGCGCCAGACCGGCGAGGGCCGCCGTCGCCACCCTCGGTTTCTTCGGCAGGACCATGAGGACGGCCGCGCCGAAGATCGCCTCCACCGGCAGGCGCATGAACACGCCCGGCCGGAAACGGTCGATCTCGTTCGGCATGAGGAGCCCGAAGAGGACGAGCGCGGCGGCGAGGACGGTGATCGTGTAGCTCACGGTCCGCGCCGCGACGGGGTACTTGGCGCGCCAGCCCCGGGGGGCCGACGGCTCCTCACCCGTCGCCCCTTCGTCAGCCGCTGCCGTTTCGTCGTCCGCCGCGCTTTCGCCACCCGCTGCTCCCTCGCCGACGGGCGCATCCTGGTCGGCGGGCGGGTCCGCTGCCTCGGTGGGCGGATCCTCCTCGGTGGGCGCGTCCACTGCCCCGGTGGGCGCGTCCTCACCGGCGGGCGGATCCGCCTTCTCGGCGGGGAGGTCCGCTGCCTCGGCGGCCGCGCCGGCAGACGCATCCGTCTTCTCCGCAGGCGTGCTGTCCGCCGGAGGCAGTGCCTCCGGCGTCTCGGGTTGCTCCGGGTTTGCCTGGTCCATGCCCTGCAGCTTGTGAGAGTTCGTGGTGCGAGACAACCCGAAGGTCCTTCCGTGCGAAACCCGGTGGTGACTCGGCGGACCAGGCTCGGGTGGTCGGGCCGCCGTTACTGGTACGGCTGACCGGCGGATTCAGTTCAACGTGGCGAGGATCCGGCCACCAGGGATTCAATCACCGGGCCCACCCGCGGGGGAATTCACCCCGAACCGGTCCCTCAGTTCCCTCTTGAGGATCTTCCCGCTCGCGTTGCGCGGCAGCTCGTCCACGAACAGCACCCGCTTCGGTGCCTTGAAATGAGCGAGCTTCTCGCGTGCGTGGGCGATCAGTTCGTCCTCCGTGACCTCGCCACGGGAGACGACCACCGCGGCGACCGCCTCGATCCACCGCGCGTCCGGCAGGCCGACCACCGCGACCTCGGCCACCTCGGGATGGGTGTAGAGCGCGTCCTCGACCTGCCGTGAAGCGACCAGCACTCCTCCGGAGTTGATGACGTCCTTCACCCGGTCGACGACGGTGAAGTATCCGTGCGCGTCCCGCACCACGAGGTCACCGGAGTGGAACCAGCCGTCCCGGAAGGCCTCGGCGCTCTCCTCGGGCTTGTCCCAGTAGCCCTCGCACAGTTGCGGCGACCGGTAGACGACCTCGCCGGAGGTGCCGTCGGGCACCTCCTCGCCGTCCTCGTCGACCACCCGGGCGTCCACGAACAGCACCGGACGCCCGCAGGAGTCCATCCGTCCCTTGTGTTCGTGTGGCCCGAGGACCATGGCCAGCGGCCCGATCTCGCTCTGGCCGAAGCAGTTGTAGAACGCCAGCTTCGGCAGCCGGGACCGCAGCCGCTCCAGTACGGGCACCGGCATGATCGAAGCCCCGTAGTACGCCTTGCGCAGCCCGCTGAGGTCACGTGTCGCGAAGTCGGGGCGGTTCGACAGCCCGATCCACACAGTGGGCGGCGCGAAGAGGCTGTCCGCGCGGCCGGCCTCGACAAGGTCGAAGAGCTGGTCGGCGTCGGGTCCGTCGAGGATCGTGTTCCGGGCACCGACCACGAGATAGGGCAGCAGGAACACGTGCATCTGCGCCGAGTGGTAGAGCGGCAGCGAGTGCACGGGCAGGTCGCCCGCGCTCAGGTCGAGGGCGGTGATCGCGCTCAGGTACTCGTGCACCAGCGCGCGGTGGGTGAGCATCGCGCCTTTTGGCAGTGCCGTCGTACCGGATGTGTAGAGGAGTTGCACCAGGTCCTCGGTGCGCGGCTCGGGGCCGTCGTACGCGGGCGTCGAGTCCAGCCGGGCGAGCAGCGAGTCCTCGGCGTCGCGCAACGGCAGCACCCTCACACCGCCGGGGAGCCGGTCCGCGAGGTCCGGGTCGGCCAGGACCAGCGTGCTGCCGGACTGGTCGAGGATGTATGCGAGGTCGTCGCCGGTGAGGTTCTGGTTGACCGGCACATGGACGAGTCCGGCGCGGGCGCAGGCCAGGAAGCCGATGAGGTACGCGTCCGAGTTGTGCCCGTAGGCGCCGACGCGATCGCCCGGGGCGAGTTCCGAGGAACGCAGCACCTGGGCGGCGCGGGAGACGGCTTCGTCGAGTTCGGCGTACGTCCAGGAGCGCTCGCCGTAGGTGACCGCGGCGCGGTCCGGAGTGCGCTGGGCACTGCGCCGCAGCACCCCGTCAACCGTGCTGCCGTGTCCAGGCGTCATGACACGTGATCCTCGGCCCGTCCACGCGGCAGGTCAAGTCGGGCGGCTCGGGGTCCGGACTACACAGGACGCGTACGGCCCTCCCAGTACGGATCCCGCAGTCGCCGCTTGTACAGCTTCCCGTTGGGATCGCGTGGCATCGCCTCGATGAAGTCGACGCTCCCGGGCCGTTTGTACCCGGCCAGTTGCTGTTCGCAGTGTCCGAGGATCTCCGCGGCCAGCGCCTCACCGGGTTCGAACCCGGGAGCGGGTTCGACGACCGCCTTCACCGCCTCGCCCCAGTCGTCGTGCGGGATCCCGAAGGCGGCCGCGTCGGCGACGGCGGGGTGGGTGAGCAGTGCGGCCTCGATCTCGGCCGGGTAGATGTTGACCCCTCCCGAGATGATCATGTCGATCTTGCGGTCGCGGAGGAAGAGATAGCCGTCCTCGTCGAGATATCCCAGGTCACCGACGGTGAAGAAGTCCCCGATGCGGTTGCTCCTCGTCTTGGTCTCGTCCTTGTGGTACGAGAATCCGCCGGTGTTCATCTTCAGGTAGACGGTGCCGAGTTCACCGGGCGGGACCTTGTTCCCGTCGTCGTCGAAGACGGCGAGTTCGCTGATGGGCCACGCCTTGCCGACCGTGCCGGGTTTCTTCAGCCAGTCCTCGGCGGTGGCGAAGGCACCGCCGCCCTCACTGGCCGCGTAATACTCCTCGACGCTGTGGCCCCACCACTCGATCATGGCCCGTTTCACATGGTCCGGGCACGGGGCCGCGCCATGGATGGCGTGCCGCATGGACGACACGTCGTACGCCGTCCTGGTGTGGTCCGGCAGCGCGAGCAGGCGGTGGAACTGGGTCGGGACCATATGGGTGTGCGTGCACCGGTGGGTGTCGATGAGCCGGAGCATCTCCTCGGGCGTCCACTTGTCCATCAGCACCAGCCGGTGCCCGATGTGCAGGGACGCGCCCGCGAACTGGAGCACCGCCGTGTGGTAGAGCGGCGAGCACACCAGATGCACGTTGTCGTCGAACGGCTTGATGCCGAAGATGCCGAGGAAACCGCCGAGATACGTCTCCTCGGGGAGCTTGCCGGGCAGCGGGCGGCGTATGCCTCGCGGACGCCCCGTGGTGCCGGAGGTGTAGTTCATGACCCAGCCGAGCGTCCGGTCCCCGGGCACCGTCCCGGGCTGCCCGTCGAGGAGTTCGCCGTACGGCCGGAAACCCTCGACCAAAGCGACCGAACCGGCCGAACCGACCGCGTACCGCCGGTTCTCGGGGAGCTTCGCCTCGTCGGCCGCGTGGCGTGCGGCGTCGCCGAACCGCTCGTGCGCGATGAGCACCTTCGCCCCGGAGTCGGCGACGATCCAGGCGATCTCGGGGCCGACGAGGTGGTGGTTGACGGGCACGAGGTAGAAGCCGGCCTGCGAGGCGGCGAGGAACGCGGTGAGGAACTCGACGCCGTTGGGCAGCACGACGGCGAAGGAGTCACCGCGTTCGAGCCCGGCGGCACGCAGTCCGTGGACCAGCCGGTTGGCCTCGGCGTGCAGCCGTCCGGCGGTCCACTCCTCACCGTCGGTCGCGATCAGCACGGTGCGCTCGGGGTCGGCGGTGGCCTGGGCCCAGAATCCGCCTGGGGGCTGGCTCACTCGTGGCTCCTTCCTGCGATGCGGTCGAGTCGGTCCACGGCCTTTTCGAAGCCGCGTGTGAGGTCGTCGACGACCTCCTGGACGCTGCGTTCACTGTTCATCCGGCCGACGATCTGGCCCACGGGTGTTCCGAGCAACGGTTCCACCCCGTGCTTCTGGATCCGTGAGACCGCCTCGGCGACCAGGAGTCCCTGCAGGGGCATGGGAAGCGTGCCGGGTCCGTCGGGGTCGTCCCAGGCGTCGGTCCATTCGGTACGCAGCTGCCGTGCGGGTTTGCCGGTCAGCGCGCGCGAGCGGACCGTGTCGCCCGACCCGGCGGCGAGGAGCTTCTGCGTCAGGGCGCGCGAGTGCATATCGGCCTCTGTGGTGGTCAGCCATATGGAGCCGAGCCACACACCTTGGGCACCGAGTGTGAGCGCGGCGGCCATCTGTTGTCCGCTGCCGATGCCGCCGGCGGCGAGCACGGGCAGTGGCGCGACAGCGTCGACGACCTCGGGTGTGAGCACCATCGAGGCGATCTCACCGGTGTGGCCGCCGGCCTCGTAGCCCTGGGCGACGACGATGTCGATGCCGGCCTCCGCGTGCTTGCGCGCGTGACGGGCGCTGCCCGCGAGCGCCGCGACGAGCACGCCCTTCTCGTGCGCGCGCTCGATGACGTCGGCGGGCGGTGAGCCGAGCGCGTTGGCCAGCAGCTTGATCGGATAGTCGAAGGCGACGTCCAGCTGGTTGCGGGCGACCTGTTCCATCCAGCCGGTGATGCGCCAGCCGGAGGCCTCGCCCTGGTCGAGTTCGGGCACCCCGTACTTGGCCAGGGTGTCCCTGACGTACTGGCGGTGTCCCTCGGGGATCATCGCCTCGACGTCGGCCTCGGTGACGCCCTCGACCTTCTTGGCGGGCATGACGACGTCCAGCCCGTACGGCCTTCCGTCGACGTGTGCCTCGATCCAGTCGAGGTCTCGTTTGAGCTCGTCGGGGTCGGTGTAACGGACCGCACCGAGCACACCGAGTCCGCCGGCCCGGCTGATGGCAGCGACGACGGCGGGGAACGGCGTGAAGCCGAAGAGGGCGTGCTCGACTCCCAGTTTCTTGCTCAGCTCCGTCTGCATGGGCGCAGGATGCCGCAGTCCTCCGGACGAGGGAAGACCTTTTCTGATGGGCCGTCAGTTTTTACGGTCGCGCACCGGCCGGGGCGTCGCCGTTGACACCGCCCTCGTCCGACACAAAAGTTCCCCTGGACACAGCGAACCCGGACGATTGTCCTCAGGCGGCGATGACGGAAGGCTCCTCGATGGTTTCGACGGCTTCGACGGCTTCGACAGCGGACAGAGCGGGCGGCGGGCCGACCCGCCGCCAACTGGGCCGGGGCTTGACCGCGTTGGGCGGCGCACTGGTCCTCACGCCCCTGCTCGCGGCGTCGGCGGCCCCCGGCACGGCCGAGAGCGACAGAGCGGGCCACAACCGCCCCACCCTGCGCCGCGGCTCCGCCGAACGCGCCGGCCTGCTCCCGGCCCACCTGCGCCAACTCGTCACCGACGCCCGGACGTTCCTCGAACCCTCCCCCAAGCACCCGTGGTACGCGGGCGCCGTGCTGCTCGCCGCCGTGGCGGCACGGTCGCCCTCCATCAGCCGATCGGGCACGCGGTGCGCTACTCGGCGTACGACGAGAAGACCGACAGCGCCGTGGAGTTCCCCGGCGAACAGCAGATCGCGATGGCCGAGGACACGGTCTTCGACCTCGCCTCGGTGTCGAAGCTGTTCACGTCGATGCTCGCCGTGCAGCAGATCGAACGCGGCACGCTGGAACTGGAGGGCAAGGTCGCCTCCTACCTCCCGGATTTCGGCGGTGCGGGCAAACAGGACATCACGATCCGTCACCTGCTCACCC
Organism: Streptomyces sp. NPDC048484; assembly: GCF_040651415.1. Lineage (NCBI taxonomy): Bacteria > Bacillati > Actinomycetota > Actinomycetes > Kitasatosporales > Streptomycetaceae > Streptomyces > Streptomyces sp. NPDC048484. The sequence goes on along the minus strand of NZ_JBEZJY010000021.1, from coordinate 9,550 downwards.
ACACCTCGGGGTTCCGCGCCTGGATCCCGCTCTACAGCGCGCCGACGTACGAGGGGAAACTCCAGCTCATCTGGAAGGAAGCGCCCCTCAACCCGCCCGGCACCAAGTACCTCTACTCGGACCTCAACCTGATCTCGCTCCAGCTCGTCCTGGAGAAGATCACCGGTCACACTCTGGACGTCCTGCTCCGGACCGAGATCACCGCCCCGCTCGGGATGCACCGCACCCGCTTCAACCCGCCGTCCTCCTGGAGGCCGCGGATCGCCGCCACCGAGGACGCCCGCAAGCCGTGGTCCGGGCTCGACCGCGGTCTCGTGTGGGGCGAGGTGCACGACGAGAACGCGTACAGCCTGGGCGGCGTGGCGGGTCACGCCGGGGTCTTCTCCACCGCGTGGGACCTCGCGATCCTCGGACGTACGCTGCTCAACGGCGGCGTGTACGGCAAGGCGCGCGTCCTGGAGCCCGAGTCCGTGGACCTGATGTTCACCGACTTCAACACAGCTTTTCCCGGTGACGAGCACGGCCTCGGTTTCGAGCTCTATCAGCACTGGTACATGGGCGCGATGGCCACTCCGCGCACCGCGGGTCACACCGGCTTCACCGGCACCTCCCTCGTCCTCGACCCGACGACCGACACCTTCCTGATCGTCCTCGGCAACTCCGTCCACCCCGTGCGCGGTTGGCGCTCCGGTTCCGCTCCCCGCGTCACCGCCGCCGACAACCTGGCGCGCGCCGTTCCGGTCCGGCCCGCGCGAGGGCGTACGGCCTGGTTCTCCGGCATGTCGACCGCGACCTCCGCGACGCTGACGCTGCCCGCGCTGGACGCCGGCGCCGGAGGCCGTCTCCGGTGCGCCCTGTGGTGGGACACCGAGCCGCAGACGGACGCGCTCTTCCTGGAGTCCTCGGCGGACGGGGGCACGACGTGGCAGCCGGTGCCGTTCACGACCGTCCGCGACGGCGAGGCCCCGGAGGGGCATCCTGCCGGGTCGGTGACGGGCTGGTCGGGGCGGACCTGGCACCGGCTCGGCGCGGACCTGCCCGGGGCCGGACGGCTTGTCCTGCGCTGGCGGTATGCGGCGGACCGGCCGTATGTGGGACGGGGCGCGTATGTCGACGCGCTGCGGGTCGTGGACGACGACGGGGTGGTGTTCGACGAGGCCCGGCCGGCGGACTCGGCGCGGGTCGAGGCCGTGGGCTGGACGAGGTCCATGGACTGACCGCGCCCCTTACGGGGCTTCCAGGAGTGCCATGGCCGCGTTGTGTCCCGGCACTCCGCTCACTCCTCCCCCGCGTACCGCGCCCGCGCCGCACAGCAGGACGTTGGCGTGCCGGGTCTCGACGCCCCAGCGGCCCGTGCCCTCCTGGGTGTGGGGGAAGGCGAGGTCGCGGTGGAAGATGTTGCCGCCGGGCAGCCTGAGGTCGCGTTCCAGGTCGAGGGGTGTCTTCGCCTCGATGCAGAGGCGGCCGTCCGCGTCGGTCGCCAGGCAGTCGACGATCGGTTCGACGAGGTGTGCGTCCAGTTGTGCCAGGGTCGACTTGAGTAGTTCCCCGCGTACGCCGTCGTTGTCGTGGGCGAAGAGCCGGGCGGGCGTGTGGAGCCCGAAGAGCGTGAGTGTGTGACAGCCCTGCTGGATCAGGTCGGGGCCGAGGATCGTGGGATCGGTCAGCGAGTGGCAGTAGATCTCGGAGGGCGGCGCCTCGGGGAGCGCACCGGACGCGGCCTGCGCGTGCGCGGTCGCCAGCTGCTCGTACCCCTCGGCGATGTGGAAGGTCCCGGAGAAGGCCTCGCGCGGGTCGACGGACGTGTCGCGCAGCCGGGGCAGCCGCTTCAGCAGCATGTTGACCTTGAGCTGGGCGCCCTCGGCGGGGGTGGGCGGCTCGTCGCCGGTCAGCCGCGCGAGCTCCTGCGGGGAGGCGTTGACGAGCACGTGCCGGGCCGCGACGGTTCGCTCGCCGTCCGCGGTCCGGTAGGTGACCTCGGCGGCGCGTCCGTCGGTCTCCACCCGGACCGCCTCGTGACCGGTCGCGAGGACCGCGCCCGCGCCGCGGGCGGCGCGGGCCAGCACGTCGGTGAGCGCGCCCATGCCGCCGACCGGCACGTCCCAGGCTCCGGTGCCGCCGCCGATCACGTGGTAGAGGAAACAGCGGTTCTGCCGCAGGGAGGGGTCGTGGGCGTCGGCGAAGGTACCGATGAGCGCGTCGGTGAGGACGACTCCGCGTACGAGGTCGTCGGCGAAGGTGTCCTCCACGGCGACCCCCAGCGGCTCCTCGAAAATGATGCGCCAGGCCTCCTCGTCGTCGATGCGGCGGCGAAGCTCGTCGCGGGTGGGCAGCGGTTCGGTGAGGGTGGGGAAGACCTGTTTGGCGACGCGTCCGGTCATGCCGTAGAAGCGCTGCCAGGCCTGGTACTCACTGGCCGATCCGGTGAGCTTGGCGAAGGCTTCCCTGGTACGCCGCTCGCCGCCCCCGACGAGCAGTCCGCCCGGCCTGCCGTTCCGCTCGGTGGGGGTGTAGGAGGAGACGTTGCGGCCGCGGACCCGGAAGTCCAGGCCCAGGTCCCGGACGATCTTGCGCGGCAGCAGGCTGACCAGGTAGGAGTAGCGCGACAGCCGGGCGTCGACGCCGGCGAACGGCCGGGTCGAGACGGCGGCGCCCCCGGTGTTCCCCAGCCGCTCCAGGACGAGGACGGACTTCCCCGCGCGAGCCAGGTAGGCGGCGGCGACCAGACCGTTGTGGCCTCCGCCGACGATGACGACGTCATGTTCCCGGTGTCCCTCGTGTGCAGCCATGCTTCTTGGTAACACGCAATGATCCAGACCGGCCAGGGCTGCGCGCACCCGGCGGACACCCATGCGGAGACACGGGGCGCGGGCCCCGTAGGGGCGCGGGGCTGTGACATGTGCGGCTCCGCCGCGTGGGCGCGCCCAGCCACAACGGACCCGCGGCCGGTGAACACACCCGCAGGCGGCGGCTCGGGGCGGGGGCACGGGGGCGGCAGCCCCCATCGTTCGGCGAAAGACAGCGCGGGGCGTCAATACGCCCCGGACGCCCGCTGCTGCCGCAGGGCCGCCACCCGCCGGTACAACTCGGCCGCCTCAGCCCCATGCCCCAGCTGTTCCAGACAGTGAGCCTCGTCATTGCGGCTGGCCAGCGCGTCGGGATGGTCGGCGCCGAGCACGCGCTCACGGGCGCCGGCCACCCGACGGTACTCGGTCAGGGCGTCGGCCCAGCGGCCGAGCCAGCCGAGCCCGACGGCGACCTCACGACGGCTCACCAGGGTGTCCGGGTGGTCGGGCCCGAGGATCCGTTCCCGGATGGCACACACGTCGCGGGACTCGGCGAGGGCCTCCTCCCAGCGGCCGAGCCGCCCCAGGTTGACGCCGAGGCCGTGCCGGGCGCGCAGGGTCTCGGGATGGGCGGAGCCGTGGACGCGGGTTCGGTCCTCGATGAGGGCCCGGTACAGTTCGAGAGCCGGTGCGCTGTGCCCGAGCCTGCCGAGGCTGATGCCGACCTCGTAGCGGGCGGCGAGTGTGTCCGGATGGTCGGGGCCGAGGGCCTGCGCGCGGGCCGCGGCGACCTCCTGGTAGGTCCCCAGGGCCTCCGGCCACCGCCCCAACTGACCGAGTGCGTAGGCCACTTCGTACCGGGTGACGAGTGTGTCGGGATGGTTGGCACCGAGCACACGGGCGCGGGCCGTGGCCACCTCGCTCGCCATCCGGTACGAGTCCTCAAGACGCCCGAGCCTGCTGAGGTTGAAGGCGAGGTTGTGGCGGCAGCGCAGGGTGTCGGGGTGGTCGGGGCCCATGGCGCGTTCCCGGGTGGCGAGCACGGCCGCGTAGACCTGGTGAGCTTCGAAGTGACGCCCCAACTGGCCCAGTACGTACGCCACTTCCTGGCGGGCGGCGAGCGTGTCCGGGTGGTCGGGGCCGAGCACGCTCTCCCGGATCCGGGCCACGTGCGTGTACTCGCGCAGGGCGTCGGCGGGCCGGCCCGTACGGCTGAGGGTGAAGCCCACCTCGTAGCGGCTGGCCAGTGTGTCGAGGTGGTCGGGCCCGAGGACGTGATCGCGTTCCGCGGCGACGGCACGGTGCACCTCGCCGGCCTCCGCCCAGCGGCCCAGCCGCCCCAGACTCAGCCCCGCGTTGTGACGGCCGGTGAGCGCGTTGACCAACTCCGGTGGCGGGGTGGGCCGTTCGCCGGGCACCGGTTGCTGGGCCCGGCGGGTGTCGGTGCGGGCGATCCAGTCGCCGGTGAGGCCCGCGGCGGCGTCCGGCGGCGTGCTGCGCAGTCCCGGCCCGGTCGCCTTGTGGCCGGTGGTCATACCGCGGGTCCAGGACGGCAGGCGCGCGTCGTACGAGACGGGCCGCTCCGTCGTCTCGCGCCGCACGGGGGCCGACACCACGGTCGGCACATACGCAGGCGTGGCGCGGCCCCCGCCGATCCGGCGCCCCAGCTCCCGGGCGTCGTACGGTCGTTGCCCGGGCTCCTTGGCCAGCAGGTCGAGGATGATCCGGTCCAGGAACTCGGGGAGTTCGGCACGGTGGTTGCGCGGCGGCTCGGGCGGCGTGTCCCGGTGTCCGACGAGGACCGCCCACGCGTCGTCGAGGTCGAACGGCGGGGCTCCGGTGGAGATCTCGTACAGCACGCAGCCGAACGAGTAGAGGTCGCTGCGCTGGTCGACCTCGGAGCCGCCGATCTGCTCGGGCGACATGTAGTGCGGGGTGCCCATCGCGATACCGGTGCCGGTGAGGCGTGAGGTGAAGCCGATGTCGTGGCCGAGGCGGGCGATGCCGAAGTCGCAGATCTTCACCGTGCCGTCGTCGAGCCGCATGATGTTGGCGGGCTTCAGATCGCGGTGCACGATGCCCTGCTGGTGGGTGTAGGCGAGGGCGGCGGCGACCTGCTCGGCGACCTCGACTATGTCGGCGACCGGCAGGGGATGCTGTTTGTTGTCCTCCAGGAGCTGGCTCAGGTTGCGTCCGTCGAGCAACTCCATCACCAGGTACAGGACGCCGTCGGACTCGCCGAAGTCGTGGACGACCGTCACCCCCCGGTGCTGGAGGGCCGCGGCCACCCGGGCCTCGCGGCGGAACCGTTCCCGCAGCACACGGGTGAACGAGTGGTCGTGGCCGTGGCCCAGCGGTTTCAGGCACTTGACGGCGACCTGTCTGCCCAGCGACTCGTCCCTGGCTCGCCACACCTCTCCCATACCTCCCCGACCGATCAGGTCGAGCAGTCGATACCGGCCCTGGATGAGCCTGGTCTCCCCCATCTGCCGCGATCGCCCCCGTCGTCCGGACCCGCCCTCCCCTGGCCCGTCCAGTATGGCGAGCTATGGTCCGACTTTGTACGGCGCGGGGCGCGAGCCGGGGCCGAGCCGTGACATGGCGCGGATAATGTGTTTGGGTGGCAGTTGCCAGCGCAGACGTGCGGGAACGCAGCGCAGCACGGTGCCGGTGAGGCGTAGCCGCCGGGTCACCGCTCGGGGCGACCGTACGGATCTTTCGTACAACTCATGGGCGTAGGGCGGCAGTGAGGCGTACGCCGACTGCGCCACCCAGCGCCACAGCAGTGCGCGTGCCGGGACCAGCAGCGGGTGAACGGACGGGCGGCGCAGGAAGTCGTCGACGTCCCGCGCCTCCGCTCCAGCGGCCAGTTCCGGCCGGGTCCTCTCGAAGTATGCGGCCAGTTCCCCCTGGTCGGAGGGAACTTGGGCGGGGTCGAGGCCCACCAGCCGTGCGCTGACGCGATGTTCGTCGATGTACCGGTCGGCCTGTGGGTCCGTGAGACGGAGGCCGGAGCGGCGCAGGACGTGCAGATAGGAGTCGATCTCGGCGCAGTGGACCCACAGCAGCAGTTCGGGCTCGTCGATCCGGTAGCTGGTGCCGAGGTCGCCGCTCAGCAGGTCACGCAGGAAGATCCCGTACTGGGTGATCAATGGCTTGTCGAGGCCGAGCTCGGCGCGGATGCGCTCCAGGTCGGCGGTGCTGGCGCTCGGCGGCGGGGTCTCCGGGGGCGAGCCGGACCAGTACGAAGGCCCACATGGCCGGCCAGGTGTCCCAGACGGCGTGCTGGGCGGCGGCCAGTTTGCGGTCACGGGTGGCGGGGTCGGTCTCGGTGGCCGCGTCGGACAGCTGTCGGGCGATGCGGGGGACGACGTAGCCCATGAACGCGTCACCGGTGCGCTCGTCCTCGGCCGTGCCCGCGTACATCGCCTGCAGCATGGTGGTGGCCTGGCCGGTGGTGCCGGGGAAGCCGTTGCCGATGACGTCCCAGTCGCCTCCCTTGCCCTGGCGCCACTTGAGGATGTCGCCGCCGGGCTCGAACTGCTGCAGGGTGGCGCGCACACCGGCCTCCTTCAGCATCTCCGCGACGGCCTCCATCACGGAAGCGTCCGCGGCGAACTCGCCCGACTCCCAGATGACTTTGATCCGCAACCCGTCGGCGCCCAGCGACCTGAGCAGCTGCCGCGCCCGTGCGGGGTCGTGGACGTAGCGGCCGGTGCCTTCGGCGCCCTGGAGACTGAGCGGGACGACTCCCCGGGCCTGCTCGGCCGAGTCGGTGAGCACGTCCCGGACGAGGGACTCGCCGTCGATGGCGTACGTCAGCGCCCGGCGCACCCGGGCGTCGGCCAGCGGGTGCCCCCGCGGCTTGCGGAAGTTGTAAAAGAGCTGGCAGATCCGCACTCCGACCGTCTGCTCCAGGTGCACTCCGGGCAGCCCGGTGAGCTGTTCGGCGGAGTCGGGGGTGATGGTGTCGATGACGTCCAGTTCGCCGCTGCGCAGGGCGACGACCCGGCTCGACTCCTCCGGTACGAAGCGGACCCGGACCCGTTCGACGGGTGGCCGCCCGCCCCAGTACCCCGGAACGCGGGCCAGGGTGTACTCGCCCGCGCCGCTGTTTGCGCCGGCCACCCGGTAGGGGCCGGTACCGACGCCGGAGCGGAGCTCCTCGGGCCGGTTGTCCTTCGCCGGGATGATGAAAATGTTGGCCATCAGCCGGTCCAGGACGGGCACCGGCTTGCGGGTGTGGAGCCGGAAGGTGCGTTCGCCGGTCGCCTCGACCTCGGGGAGTTCGGGGAACAGTCCGAGGATGAACGAGCCGGCGACGTCTCCGTACATCCGCACCGCGGTGGCCACGTCGTCGACGGTCACGGGCCGTCCGTCGGAGTAGCGGATCCCGTCGCGCAGGTGATCGGCGTCTGCGGCATCAACCCGCATGCGGGCGAGAACGGGCTGTTCGGCTACGGCGAGGAGGAGGAGAAGATCGTCCCCGCCCTCGACGTGCTATGCGCGGACGGCATCGATGCCCGCGGCCCCCTCCCGGCCGACACGGCCTTCTTCCTCGCCGGGCGCGGCGACTACGACCTGATCGTCGCGATGTACCACGACCAGGGGCACGGCCCGGTGAAGGTGCTGGGCATCGAGGCGGGCGTCAACCTGACCGTGGGACTGCCCGTCATACGCACCTCGGTGGACCATGGAACGGCCTTCGACATCGCGGGCAAGGGCGTGGCCGAGGCCGGTAGCATGGTCGAGGCCGTGCGCCAGGCAGCCGAGATGTCGTCCGTACCGGTCCGCTGAGACCGCCGCCCGCAGTCCGCAGTCCGCAGTCCGCAGTCCGCAGTCCGCAGTCCGCGCAGAGAAGGCCTCCACGACAGATGTCTCCCCTCGGCTCCAAGGCCCGGCGCGAACGGATCCTGCACGTGGCCACCACGACCGGCCTCACCAGTGTGGAGGAGTTGTCGCGACGCTTCGGTGTCACGCCCTCCACGATCCGCCGCGACCTCGCCAAGCTGACCGCCGACGGCCGGCTGGCTCGCACCTACGGCGGCGCCATGGCGCTGACCGCCCATCCCGAGGCGTCGCTCCGGCAGCGTACGGGCGAGGCGTTCGAGGCGAAGCGGGCCATCGCGCGCCGCGCCGCCATCGAGGTGCTCGCCGGTGAGACGGTGCTGCTGGACGCCGGATCGACCGTGGGCGCCCTCGCCCACGAACTGCGCTCCGCGAAGAAACTGACGATCGCGACCACGGGGCTGACGGCCCTACAGGAACTCTCCGACGCCGAGACGGTGCACGTCGAGTGTCTCGGCGGCACTCTGCGGCCGCTGAGCCAGGGCTTCGTCGGTCCGCTGACCGAGGCCGCACTGGAACGGATGACCTTCGACCGGGTCTTCCTCGGTACCGACGGCATCTCGCCCGAGCACGGCATCTGCGAGGCCGACCTGCGCCAGACGCGGCTGAAGGAGCTGATCGCCCGCCGCGCCGACCATGTGTACGTCCTCGCGCACGCGGCGAAGCTCGACCGTCGCCCCTTCCACGCCTGGGCGAAGCTCCCGGCCGACTGGACCCTCATCACCGACGACGGCGCCGACCCGTCGGTCGTGGCCGAGTTGCGCGGGCACGGCGTCGAGGTGGTGCTGACCGAGGTGGCGGCGTCCACCGAGCCGGAGCACAGGACGTCGCCCTCATGACCTTGCGGAGAGCGCCGAGCACGCCGGCACGCGGGCCGGGCGGGTGTGCCATGACTGAGACGGTGTGCCATGACTGAGACACGGCACGCCCTGGTCACCGGGGTCAGTTCGGGGATCGGTGCCGCGATCTGCGGTCGCCTGCTGCGGGAGGGATGGCAGATCACCGGGATCAGCCGCCGCCGTCCGGCGCCCCATACCGGGCTGACCTGGCTCCCGGCGGATCTGGCCGAGCCCACCGCACTGGTCCGGAGCCTCGACGGCGTACCCGCCCCGGACGCCATCGTGCACGCCGCCGGGCTCCAGCGCTCGGCACCGCTGGGCGAACTGTCCGCCGAGGACGGCGAACTGATGTGGCGGGTACACGTCCACGCCGCCACAATCCTCGTCGACACGCTCGCCGACCGGCTGCCCGACGGGGCCCGCGTGGTCCTCGTCGGCAGCCGCACCGCCACCGGCGTACCCGGCAAGAGCCAGTACGCCGCGACCAAGGCCGCCCTGCCCGCGCTCGCGCGCTCCTGGGCCGCGGAACTGGCCGTCCGTGGCATCACCGTCAACGTGATCGCCCCCGGCCCGACCGACACTCCGATGCTGTCCGACCCCGGCCGCGAGCGCACGCCCCCGGTACACCCGCCCCTGGGCCGGTTCGTCTCTCCCGACGAGGTCGCCGGCCTGACCGCGTTCCTTCTCGGCCCGGACGGCGGAGCGATCACCGGGCAGCAGCTCGTCCAGTGCGCCGGGGCCTCACTGTGACCTCGGCCTGGTTCTGGCGATCGCGGAGCCGGTGGAAGGGGCCGTCGATGCCGACGACTGCGGCCCCTTGCAGGAGCCGGTCGAACATCGCCGCGGCGACGGCGGCATCCCGAAGGCGCCGGCCCGGTCGGCGATCCCGGCGCCGGGGCAGGATCGTGGAGAACTCAGGCCGCTGGTTGATCACTTGGGAAAGGACGGAGGTGCCGTCCTCGGCAGCGAGAGGCGGCCGAACTCGTCCACCTATGCGGATATCCGCATAGCTGGACCTATGCGGAGACCGCGACTATGCCGAAGCGGTGTGTGTTGTTCCGCTCCTTCGTGGGGTTT